>JBBDQU010000085.1 GCA_040905865.1 Alphaproteobacteria bacterium | reverse complement strand
TCAAAAGGAAAACCCCGCCGGAAATCCGACGGGGTTTGTCAGCGGTCTGGGCGGCGAGAAATCTCGCCGCCCTTTGATCTTGCGATTTCAGCCTATCGCCGGCCGCCGCCTTCGCGCGGCGTCTCGCCCAGGTCTTCGCCGGTTTCCTGGTTGACGGCGCGCATCGACAGCTTGACCTTGCCCCGGTCGTCGATCGCGAGGACCTTGACCTTGACCGTCTGGCCTTCGCTGACGACATCGCCGACCGAACCGACGCGTTCCTTCGCCAGTTCGGAAATATGAACCAGGCCATCGCGGGCGCCGAAGAAGTTAACGAAGGCGCCGAAATCCATGATCTTGACGATCTTGCCGTCATAGATGACGCCGACTTCCGGTTCGGCAACGATGGAGTGAATCCACTTCATCGCCTTTTCGCCCGCTTCCGCATCGACGGCGGCAACCTTGATGGTGCCGTCATCCTCGATATCGATCTTGGCGCCGGTCACTTCGCAGATTTCGCGAATAACCTTGCCGCCCGCCCCGATGATGTCGCGGATCTTGTCGCGCGGCACGGTCATGGTCGTGATGCGCGGCGCATGTTCCGACACGCCCTGCCGGACCGACGTGATCCCGGACTCCATTTCATTCAGGATGTGTATGCGGCCCTGCTTCGCCTGCGCCAGGGCAATCTTCATGATCTCCTCGGTGATCGAGGTGATCTTGATGTCCATTTGCAGGGCGGTAATGCCGAGTTCCGTACCCGCGACCTTGAAATCCATGTCGCCCAGGTGATCCTCATCGCCCAGGATATCCGACAGGACGGCGAATTCGTCGCCTTCCTTGATCAGGCCCATGGCGATACCCGCACAGGATCGCACCAGCGGCACACCCGCATCCATCAGGGACATGGACGACCCGCAAACGGTTGCCATCGAGGAGGAGCCGTTCGATTCGGTAACTTCCGAAACGACGCGGAGCGTATAGGGGAAATCCGCCTTGGACGGCAGCAGCGGGTGAATGGCCCGCCATGCCAGCTTGCCATGCCCGATCTCGCGGCGTCCCGGCGTCCGCAGGAACGATGCCTCGCCCACCGAATACGGCGGGAAGTTGTAATGCATCATGAAATGCTCGCGGTATTCCCCTTCGAGCGCATCGATAATCTGCTCGTCCTGGCCGGTGCCCAGCGTGGTGACGACGAGCGCCTGGGTTTCGCCGCGGGTAAACAGCGCCGAACCATGGGCGCGATCCAGAATGCCGACTTCGGCTGCAATCGGCCGGACGGACCTGGTATCGCGACCGTCGATCCGCATGCCGGTTTTCAGGATGTTGCCGCGAACGACGTCTTTCTCCAGCTTCTTCATCAGCCCGCCGGCAAGCTGGGCGTCGTAATCGTCGCCCATTTCGTTGGCCAACGCCTTGAAGGCGGTTTCCTTGGCCGCGGACAACGCCTCAACCCGGTCCTGTTTGACCGTGATGGCATATGCATCGCGGATGGATGCTTCCGCCAGTTCCTTCAGGCGGGACTTGACCGAGGCTTCGGCGTCCGCCGGCGGCGGCACGTTCCAGGGTTCCTTGGCGCAGGTTTCGGCCAGCTGGATAATCAGGTCGATGACCTTCTGGAATTCGCGGTAACCGAACATGACGGCGCCGAGCATCACGTCCTCGTCGAGTTCGGATGCCTCTGATTCGACCATCAGCACGCCTTCCTGCGTACCGGCGACAAGGAGGTCCAGCGTGCTGTCCGGCAACTGGTCGGCGAGCGGGTTCAGGACATATTGCCCGTCGATATATCCGACACGGGCGCCGCCAAGCGGGCCCAGGAACGGAATACCGGAAATCGTCAGCGCCGCGGCGGCGCCGATCAGCGCGGGAACATCCGGGTCGTTTTCGAGGTCATGCGCCAGAACGGTGCAGATCACCTGGGTTTCATTGTGAAACCCTTCGGCGAACAGCGGCCGGATCGGCCGGTCGATCAGCCGGGAGGTGAGCGTTTCCTTTTCGCTCGGTCGGCCTTCGCGCTTGAAAAATCCGCCGGGAATCTTGCCGGCCGCGAATGTCTTTTCCTGGTAATTGATTGTCAGCGGGAAAAAATCGATCCCGACTTTCGGCTGTTTCTGGGCAACGGCGGTGCACAGCACCTTAGTGTCGCCATAGGTTACCAGCACGGCGCCATCGGCCTGACGGGCAATCTTGCCGGTTTCGAGAACGAGGCGCCTGCCGCCCCACATCATTTCCTTCTTCTTCACATCAAACATCTATCGTCCTTCACATACGGTCATACGAGAACCGCGACCACGGACCCATGCCCATGGCCGGTTTACCAATGGCGCCCCGCCGCGAAAGCGCGACGGTGTGGCGCCAGGGGTCTGGTTCCCGAAACTGGTTCATGCATTCTTTCTGGAACGGGCGACATAGCGCATGACATATTTGCGCCCGTCCTGCCGGCGCTGTTAACGGCGCAGCCCCAGCCGGTTAATGAGCGCTTCATAGCGCTCCTGACTCTTGCGTCTGGTATAGTCAAGCAGACGGCGCCGTTGTCCGACCATGATCAACAGGCCGCGGCGGGAATGAAAATCCTTTTTATGCGTCTGCAGGTGTTCCGTCAGATTGCGGATCCGTTCCGTCAGAACGGCAATCTGCACTTCGGGCGACCCGGTGTCGCCAGATTTCGTTGCGAACTCGCCAATGAGTTCCTGTTTCTTTTCAGCCGTAATCGACATCGATTACTCCTTGAAATTAGAGGTTCAACACGCGGAAGGGCTTCACCTCACCAGCCGCATAATGTGCAAGCGCCACCGGTTTGGTTTTTGTTTTGGCCAAGACCGTATCGCCCTGATTGAAATCGGCGATACGCTGAAGGTCCACCTTCTGCAACAGGGATACCGCCCGGCCGTTACGCAGCAGGGCGGCTTCCGATTCGGTTACAACCAGCGCCGGGATGTCGTCCAGCGCGGTTTCAACCGGTAATAGCTTTTCGTCACGGGCGGCAATTTGCCCAAATGACTCCAGTTCGTCCAGCGAAATCGCATCCGCCTCGGTAAACGGCCCGACCGCCGTGCGGCGCAGGGCGGATACATGCCCGACGGAGCCGACGGCACGGGCGATATCGCGGGCCAGGGCGCGCATATAGGCGCCCTTGCCGCTGGTGACGGAAAAAACCGTATGGTCCCCGTCCGGCATATCCGCGATATGGATGTCGAAAATGTCGATAGGCCGCGGCGCGAGGTCGACCGGCCTGTTATCGCGGGCAAGATCGTATGCCCGGTTGCCATTGATCTTGATGGCGGAAAATTTCGGCGGCGTTTGCTGGATTCGCCCCCTGAAGGCGGAAAGGGCCCGTTCGACATCGGCATGGGCCGGCCGGACATCGCTGTATTCGATCGGGTCGCCCTCGATATCGTCGGTATCGGTTTCAATGCCCCAGCGCAGGGTGAAATGGTACGATTTCGTACCGTCCATGACATGGGAAACGGTCTTTGTCGCTTCGCCGAACGCAATCGGCAGCAACCCGGTCGCAATCGGGTCCAGCGTGCCGCCATGACCGGCCTTGCGCGCGTCGAAAAGCCACTTTGCCCGGTTGACCGCGCCGGTGGAGGTAATGCCGCAGGTCTTGTCGAGGATGAGCCAGCCGTTGACGATCCGGCCCTTCTGCCTACGACCCATCGTCGTCCCTCTCCCGCTGCAAATCCTGCGCGACCTTCGGATGCCGCAGCAGGGCGTCGATACTGGTCGCCCGATTGAAACTCTGGTCGAGTTCGAAGGACAGGCGCGGCGCATGCTTCAACCGGGTCTCGGCGGCCAGGGCGCTGCGCAGGAAGGGCGCGGCGCGGCGCAGGGCCGACACGATTTCATCGGCTTCGTCGCCGCCAAGCGGCATGACATAGGCCGTCGCATTCTTGAGGTCCGGGCTGACCCGGATTTCGCTGACCGTGATGGAGACGTCCTGCAGAACCGGATCGCGCAGCACGCCGCGCGCGAGCACGTCGACGAGCGCATGACGCAGGGATTCGCCTACGCGCAACTGCCGTTGTGATGGGGATCTGTTTTTGCGCATATTATCCAAACCCGCGCGCCCCGAAGTTCGGGGCAACGCGACGGGCGCTGAGATTGCCAAAATGCGGGGCCTATAGCTCGCGCTGAATTTCTTCGACTTCGTAGCATTCGATGACATCGCCCTGCTTGATGTCGTTGTAGTTCTCGAACGCTATGCCGCACTCATACCCGTTCTGCACTTCGCGGACATCGTCCTTGAAGCGCTTGAGCGTCTTGAGCGCGCCGTCGAAGACGACGACGTTGTCCCGCAGGAGCCGTACCTTGGTGCCGCGGCGGATATAGCCCTCCGTGACGTAGCAGCCGGCGACCTTGCCGGTCTTCGTGATATTGAAGACCTCGCGCAACTCGGCGTAGCCGATAACCTTTTCCCTTATTTCCGGCGCCAGCATTCCGCTCATCAGGCCCCGCATGTCATCGATCAGGTCATAGATGATCGAATAGTACCGGATATCGACATGTTCCTGTTTGGCGAGGGCCCGGGCCTGCGGGTTGGCGCGGACGTTAAAGCCCAGGATGATCGCCTGCGACGCTCCGGCGAGCGCGACATCGGATTCGGAAATCCCGCCGACGCCGGAGTGCAGGATGGTGCATTTCACCTCGTCCGTCTCCATACCCCTCAGCGACGCGGAGATGGCTTCGACGGAACCCTGAACGTCGCCCTTCAGGAGGATCGGCATCGACGCCGCCTCGCCATCCTTGATCCGGTCGAACATCTGTTCGAGCGTTCCTCGCGAACCGACCGCAATCTGCGCGTCGCGCGCCTTGCGCTGCCGGTATGCGGTTATTTCGCGCGCCCGGGATTCATCCCCCACGACGGCGAAATCGTCGCCCGCGGCCGGTGCGCCCTGGGCCCCCAGAACCTCGACCGGCATCGCCGGGCCGGCTTCCTGCACGTTTTCGCCGTGGTCGTTGATCAGGGCGCGGACACGGCCCCATTCGGCGCCGGCAATGAACACATCGCCGACGCGCAGGGTGCCGCGCGTGACCAGCACGGTCGCGACCGCGCCGCGGCCATGCTCCAGCCGGGCCTCGACAACCGCGCCCTTGGCTTCGCGGTCCGGATTGGCGCTCAGTTCCATCAGTTCCGCCTGAAGCACAATGGCTTCTTCCAGCGCATCGATATTGGTGCCGACGGTGGCGGAAATCTCGACGTCCTGAACGTCACCGCCCAGCGTTTCGACAACGATGTCATGCGACAGCAGTTCATTTCGAATCTTGTTCGGATCGGCATTCGGCCGGTCGATCTTGTTGATCGCGACAATGATCGGAACACCGGCGGCCTTGGCATGATGGATGGCTTCAACCGTCTGCGGCTGCACGGTGTCATCCGCCGCGATAACCAGCACGACAATGTCGGTGACGCTGGCGCCGCGGGCGCGCATGGCCGTAAACGCCTCATGGCCCGGCGTGTCCAGGAAGGTAATCATGGCGCCTGTCGACAGCTTTACCTGATACGCGCCGATATGCTGGGTAATTCCCCCGGCCTCTCCGGAGACGACATTGGCCTTCCGAAGGGTATCGAGCAATGAGGTCTTGCCGTGATCGACATGGCCCATCACGGTGACGATCGGCGCCCGGGGCATCAGCGATTCCGCAGTATCGACTTCACCTTCGATACCGATTTCGACATCCGATTCCGCAACGCGGCGGATCTTGTGGCCGAATTCCGACACGACGATTTCCGCCGTGTCGGCGTCGATTGTCTGGTTCGCGGTCACCATCACGCCGGATTTCATCAGCGTCTTGATGACATCGACCGTCCGGACCGCCATTCTGTTTGCCAGGTCCGATATGGAAATGGTTTCCGGAATAATCACATCGCGGACGAACTTGCTCGAATCGGAATCCGCCAGCATTTCCCGCGAGCGCTGTTTTTCCCGTTCGCGGGCCCGCTTCAGGGAAGCGATGCTCCGCGCGCGCTCCAGCGTTCCGCCTTCATCTTCCAGCGCCTGCGTAATCGTCAGTTTGGACGAACGCCGGCGCGGCTCCTGCCGGGCCCGCAATGTCTGGGTGCGCTTGGCATCCGGCCGGGCCGCGGCCGCGCGACGGCCCTGTTCCTCGTCGGATTCGTCTTCATCGATAACCGGCTTGCGGGGCTCTGCCGGCCGCGTTTTTTCGGGTACCGGCGCCACAACGTCCAGCACAGGCGCAGGAGATTCCGGTTCGTCCGGTTTTTCAGCGGCTTCCTTCTTCGCCTTTTCTTCGGCGACGCGACGCGCTTCCTCTTCCAGCAGGCGTGCGGCTTCCCGCGCCTTGGCGGCCTTTTCCTCTTCCAGCCGCTCGCGCTCACTCTGTTCGGCGGCGCTGTGCAATGCCCGCAGCCGCGCCGCGCGTTCACTTTCAGTCAGATGACTCTCGCCCGGCGGAAGCATTGGCGCCGGCTCGCCCTGCAGGGACAGAGTCTGCCCGCGCTTCTGTACTTCCTGCATGCCGCCGCCCACAGCGCGCTCGAACGTGCGCTTGCGCTTCACCTCGACGGTAACGGCTTTCGTCCGGCCATGGCTGAAGCTTTGCCGGACCTGACCGGTCTCGACAGTTTTCTTCAGTTCCAACCGGCTTGGCTTGTTCAAGCTCAGTTTAACGTCGGGATCTTTGCTTTCACTCATCGTCTTCCTCGTTCTCCGGCACCTGCCGGAAGCCGGATAGCCTTACGGTATTCTGGGTCAGCTTCGTCGCCAATCCGCCTGACGCTACGGCGACATGCACCGATCTGTCGCGGGCAAATGCGACGCCTAATTCTTCCGCCCGCAGCACGGTGACCACCGGAACGCCGCGAGTCATCCGCTGCAATTTCTCACGACCGTCCGCGGCGCCGTCAAGGGCCGAAAACAGCAACGCCGCCTGCCCCTGCTGCAGCCAGCTGCGGACTTTTACAAATCCGGCTACCGCCTGTCCCGCACGGCGTGCGAGTCCCAACAAGTCCGTGCATTGACGAACCAGAAGACTTTCAATCCTTTCCGCCAGCCGATCATCCACAATGACGGCGCGGCGCGCCGCACGGTCGAACAGCCTTCGTTCACATGCCGTCTTAATGCTAATTCGGTCCGCGCTCAACCAAATTCCGCGTCCGGGCAGCCGTCCGGTGATGTCCGGCACGATGGAATTGTCCGGTCCGACCACGAATCGCAGCAATTCGACCATCGGTTTCGAGACGTTGGACGCGATACAGCGACGGTGCGATTCCGCCATGATGTCGGGCGCTCCGCCATCGCCCGGTGAATCAAGTATCTGTGCTGCGGCCATCGTGGCGATACCTGATTCAGACCTCTGCCCGCTCGTTTTGCAGCGCGCGTTCTTCCTGGGCCTTCTCCTCGGCGGCCAGCTTTTCCAGCTCCGCGTTGCGCAATTCTTCCTCGGTAAACCATCCCGCGGCTATCCGGGCCTGCATGATCAGTTCATTGGCTTCCGCTTCGCGCATTTCGAACGACGCGAAATAGCCATCCTCCGGATCCGTCAGTTCGTCGGATGCCAGGTCGGCAAAATCCTCCATCGTCTTGACGCCGTTTTCGCCAAGCTTGATCAGCATTTGCGGCGTCAGACCGGGCAGGGCGACCAGATCGTCCGTCACGCCGAGTTCGCGGCGGCGATCGGTCAGACGGGCACTTTCCGCTTCCAGGAAATTCTGCGCGCGCAACTGCAACTGGGCCGCCAGGTCGTCATCGAAGCCTTCGATGCTCGATACGTCCTCAACCGGAACATACGCGACTTCCTCGACGGATGAGAATCCCTCCGTCACGAGTAGATGGGCAATAACCTCATCGATATCAAGGGCCTCGATAAACCGGGCGCTACGCGCCAGAAATTCCTTCTGGCGGCGTTCCGATTCCTCTTCTTCGGTCAGGATATCGATATCCCAGCCGGTCAGCATCGACGCAAGGCGGACATTTTGGCCCCGCCTGCCGATTGCCAGGCTCAACTGTTCGTCGGGCACCACGACTTCGATCTTGTTCTGTTCCTCGTCGAGGACAATTTTCGCCACTTCCGCCGGCGCCAATGCGTTGACGACGAATGTTGCCGGGTCCGGCGACCAGGGAATGATATCGATCTTCTCGCCCTGCAGTTCCGACACGACCGCCTGAACCCGGCTGCCGCGCATGCCTACGCAGGCGCCGATCGGATCGATGCTGCTGTCGTTCGAATGGACGGCGATCTTGGCCCGGCTGCCCGGATCGCGCGCCACGGCGTCGATTTCGATGATGCCGTCGTAAATTTCGGGCACTTCCTGCGCGAACAGCTTGGCCATGAACTGAGGGTGCGTCCGCGACAGGTGAATCTGCGGTCCGCGCAATTCCGGCCGGACGTCGAAAATATAGGCGCGGACGCGTTCGTTGCGGCGGAAATGTTCGCGCGGCAGGAATTCGTCGCGACGCATGACGCCTTCGGCGCGCCCCAGGTCGACAGTGACGTTGCCGAATTCCACCCGCTTGACCAGGCCGTTGACGACTTCGCCGATACGGTCCTTGTATTCCTCGAACTGGCGCTCCCGCTCCGCTTCACGGACCCGCTGGACGATAACCTGCTTCGCTGTCTGCGCCGCGATACGGCCGAAATCTATCGGCGGCAGCGGATCGACAAGGAATTCGCCAATCTCGGCATCGGCCTTGCGTTCCCGGGCCCGGTCGAGAGTAAGCTGGGTTGCTTCGTTTTCAACCTCCTCGACGACTTCGAGATACCGGGCAAGCTGAATGTCGCCCGTCTTGCGGTCGATGGTCGCGCGGATATCGTGCTCCAGACCGTATTTCGACCGGCCGGCCTTCTGAATGGCCTGTTCCATCGCCTCGAGAACCTGTTCCCGGTCGATGCCCTTGTCCCGCGCCACCGCATCGGCGACCTGCAGGATTTCCATGGTAAGCTGCGCTACGTTTTCCATACGTGAATCGCCCTGTCTTCTCGTGAGTTAATGTTGAACGTCACCGGCGCCAGCCAGCGCCAGTAATTCATCCGTGAGGATCAGCTTGGCGCGATCGATTTCGGCAAAGGGCAGTTCGACAACTGTCCCGTCGACGTCGATTCGTACCGTATCGCCATCCAATCCCGCGAGTTTACCGCGAAACCGCCGCCGGCCGTCGATCAGGCGACGAAGTTCGATCCGCGCCTCAAGGCCCGCGAACCGTTCGAAATCCTTTGGCCGGGTCAACGGCCGGTCCAGTCCCGGCGAACTGACTTCCAGCGTATAAGCGCCGCTGATCGGATCCTCGACATCAAAAAGCGCCGACAGTGTCCGGCTGATTGTCGCGCAGTCCTCCACGACAATCGGTATTCCATCCAGCCGTTCGGCCATGACCTGAAGGGTCTGTCGCTGCGATCCGGTAATCTGCACACGCACCACTTCATACCCCAGGTTTTCGAGCGGGGCGGCGATCATGTCCTCTATTCGTTTGGACGCATCCATCAGGCAGTCCCGAGCAGAAACTAAAATGGGCGGGCCCGCGGGCCCACCCAATATAACAGCCGATTAATCGGTGTATGGGAATAACGCTACTTATTTAGGCGATATTCCCGGATTTCTCAAGGGTTATCCGCGACTATTTCTCCGGAACCGCAGATAGGCGCATCGATCTCCGTTCGCCAGCGCCTTTTCCTCGTAGCGCGTGCGCTTCCAGTCGGGCGGCGGGACGCGCCAATCCGCGGCGCGGCGCGCCAGCCATTCGAATGCGTCATGTGCGAGGGTCTCGAGAAGAATCCAGCGCACATATTCGCTATGGTCGCTGGCGATACGCAATTCCGCACCGTCCTGCAGCACGCGCGCCAGGGAATCGAGATTGTCACGGGAAACGAACCGCCGGCGGTTATGCCGCAATTTGGGCCAGGGGTCCGGGAACAGAACGAAACAGCGGGCAATGGACGCCTCCGGCAGGGCGTCCAGCAAAATACGCGCATCATCGGCAAAGATGCGGATATTGCGCGTATTCTCCCGGTCCATTTCATCGAGCAGCGATGCGACCCCGTTGACGAAGGGTTCGCAGCCGATCAGGCCGATATCCGGGTTGTCGCGCGCCTGCGCGGCGATATGTTCGCCGCCGCCGAAACCGATTTCCAGCCAGACCCGGCTGGCCGGCGGATCGAACAGTGCCCCGATATCGCCCCGCGCCGCCGCCAGCACAGGCGGACCGACGGCGACCTGCGGCAGCAGCGTTTCCACAAGCCGCCGCTTTCGCGGCCGCAGCCTGCGCCCGAAGCGCCTGCCGTAAAAGATCCGGCGTGCTTCGTCGTTACCGGAAGGCAATTTGCGCCGGTATCAGGTCAGCGCGGCCTTCAGGGGTTCGACCAGATCCGTCCGCTCCCATGAAAATGCGCCATCCGCGGTGGCTTCACGGCCGAAATGGCCATACGCCGATGTCGGCACATAAACCGGCCGGCTCAGATTCAGATGTTCGCGGATGTTGCGGGGGCTGAGATCCATCGCTTCCTGAATGGCGCCCGTCAATTTGTCATCATCGACGGTACCGGTGCCCTGCGTATCGACATAAACCGATAGCGGCTTCGATACGCCGATCGCATAGGCGACCTGAATCGTGCAACGCTCGGCCAACCCTGCCGCGACGACGTTTTTCGCCACGTAGCGGGCGGCGTAGGCGGCTGACCGGTCGACCTTTGACGGATCCTTGCCGGAAAATGCACCACCGCCGTGCGGCGCGGCGCCGCCATAGGTATCGACAATGATCTTGCGCCCGGTCAGGCCGCAATCGCTGTCCGGACCGCCGATGACGAATCGGCCGGTCGGATTGACATAGAAACTGGCCTCGGGACACATCCAGCCGGCGGGCAGGACGCTCTCCACGAAGGGGCGCACGATCTCGCGGACGTCGGACTGTTCCAGCCCTTCGTCATGTTGCGTCGAGACGACGACGGATGTCGCGCGGACCGGCTTGCCGGCCACGTATTCCAGTGTCACCTGGCTTTTCGAGTCCGGGCCGATACCCGATATCTCGCCGGAATGCCGCGCTGCGGCGAGCCGGCGCAGGATTTCGTGGCTGTAATGAATGGCGGCCGGCATCAGGACGGGCGTTTCACGGCAGGCAAAGCCGAACATCAGCCCCTGGTCGCCGGCGCCTTCATCCTTGTTGCCCGCGGCATCGACGCCCTGGGCGATATCGACCGACTGGCCATGCAAATGGCATTCGAACGAAAGTTTTTTCCAGTGAAACCCGGATTGTTCATATCCGATATCCCTGATGGCGGCCCGCGCCAGCGCTTCGAGCTTCCCCGCATCGACTTCGCCCGAGGCGCTGACGATGCTTGAGGGGCCGCGAACTTCGCCCGCCAGTACTATCCGGTTTGTCGTGCACAGCGTTTCGCAGGCAACGCGCGACAATGGGTCCTCGCCAAGAAACAGATCGACAACTTCGTCGGAAATCCGGTCGCTGACCTTGTCAGGATGACCTTCGGATACGGATTCGCTTGTGAATAGAAAATCGCCTTTTGTCAAGATTCTTCCCCGATTTTGTGATTTCAGTTGCCGTTGGATACGCTAACCGGCCAGCGAAATCAAACGCGGTCGTCCCGGCACATGAAAAACGACGCCGCCGGAACGAGCGGAATCAGGCTCGCGCGGCCCGTATCCGTTGTCTTTTGCGGATCAGGCCTCGCTTGTGTCAGCCAGGGATTTTGTCAGGTCGAACAGCCGTTTGCGCACGGCGGGATCCTTGATTCGATAATATGCCCGGACAAGTTCCAGCGTTTCGCGCTTGGCCAGAGGATCCGCTTCGCCGCTATCCCCGGCAGGCGCAATCGATTCCGTTCCGGGACCGGATGTGCTTTCGGAAATTTCCGGGGGCATGTCGTCAAAGAAAAACGAAACAGGGACATCCAGGACACGGGACAGGTCGAAAAGCCGGCTGGAGCCAATCCGGTTGGCGCCGCGTTCGTATTTCTGGACCTGCTGAAATGTCAGACCGATAGCATCGCCCAGCTTTTCCTGACTGATACCCAGCAGGGTCCGGCGCAGGCGTACCCGCTTTCCGACATGAATATCAACAGGGTTAGGACGACCGGTGCCGTATCCTGTCTGGACTTCTTCCGCCCTGGCATTCGCTTGCATCTTAGAATATCTCCAATAATTTACGGCCCGCAATATGGCAGGAGTATTTCCCGCGTCAAGGCCCGGATCGATCCATTTTTACGTGAAATCTATAATGTTTTCCTAAATCGCAGGGATACATATGTAGCGAGAACGCAAAAAAGCAACCCAACATAAAGCGCGGTGCCGTGACGTGTGTAGAATGTTGTCCCTTGAATGCCGGACGGCAGGCGCGCGTCGATCGTTCCGGCCTCGCCCAGACCCAGCCGCTGCAGAATTCTGCCATAGGGGTCGATGACGGCGGATATGCCCGAATACGCCGCCCGAATCATGGGCAGCCCCTCTTCGGCCGCCCGCACGCGCGCCTGGGCCAGATGCTGGTGCGGGCCCGAGGATTTTCCATACCAGGCGTCGTTGGTCAGGTTCAACAGCCATGCCGGCCTGTCTTCGGGTGCGACAATATGGCCCGGAAAAATAACCTCGTAGCAGATCAGCGGACCGACCGGCGGCAGGCCCGGGAGCCGTAATGTCCGGGGGCCCGGCCCTGGCGTGAATCCCGTACCGCCGGCTGTAAGTTTCGGAAGCGGCAGGTACTGCGACAGCGGAACGTATTCGCCAAACGGAACCAGGTGGAACTTGTCGTAATGGCCGATAATTTGTCCCGCCGCATCAATGACGATCATCGCGTTCATGAGGCGATACGGATTAACTTCATGGCGCGGGGCGCCGGTCAGCAACAGGCCGCCCTGCGGCACGACCGTCGCCAGCAGCCTGCGCAGTTCAGGCGCATTGGACAGGAAGAACGTCGCCGCGGTTTCCGGCCAGATCACATGAGAAACCCAGTCCGGGCGATCCCGCCGGCTCAGGTCGAGGAATTGCCGCAGGTTCCGCTGCTGGTGTTCCGGCGCCCATTTTTCCGTCTGCGGGATACTGGACTGCACGATCCGGATGCCCACGCCGGTGCCGGTGCCGGCATCCATCCCGTCGGGCAACCGGGCGCCGCCGACGATCCAGACGACGACCGGCACGACAAGCGCAACGGCGGGCGCGATCCACCGCCGGCGCCCTGACGGATCGGCTATCGCGGCGGGAAGACAGGCGGTGACGATGACGAAAAGGCCGACGCCATAGGCGCCGATCAGCGAGGCTAGCTGCAGCATGGCATCCGAACCCGTCCAGCCATAGCCGATCAGGTTCCAGGGCAATCCCGTCAGGAGATGGCCCCGCAGCCATTCGGCGCACGACCAGGCCAGCGCAAACAGCAGCGCGCGCTCCAGGTTGTTTCGGCCTTTCCAGGCGACGAGCGCCGCCAGACCGGTATAGATCGCCAGGACGGCGGGAAGGCCCAATACGACGAAGGGGAGCATCCAGGCGAATTTCGCGGCGAATACAAGCAGTGCGTTCCCGATCCAGTACAGCCCGATCGCAAAAAAGCCGAAACCGAACCACCATCCGGTAAAGAATGCGGCACGGCGCGTCGCCGCGCCGGCCAGTATCCAGAGCAGCGCCGGAAAGATCAGGAAATTCAGCGGAAACAGGTATACCGGCGGCAATGTCAGTGTCAGGACGCAGCCGAGACAGAAAGCCGCCATGTATCGCCGCCAGCCCGAAATTGCGGCAAACCGGAAGGCGACGGCGGCGGGGATTGTCCGGGCGGCCGCGCCGCCGGCAACCGGGTCAGTCATCCGCCACGTCGGCGGTTGGCAGGTTCCGGACTCGCAGCCGCTTGATACGGCGCGGATCGGCATCGAGTATTTCAAACTCGACGCCAGAGGGTTCATGAACGATCAGTTCGCCGCGCGTCGGGACTCGGCCCGTAAGGGAAAACAGGAATCCGCCAAGCGTGTCGATATCCTCTTCGCGCTCCTCGTCTGTCAGAATAGTGCCGACTTCGGCTTCGAACTGCTCGACGGTCACCCGCGCATCGGCGATGAGCGACCCCTGCGCGCCCCGGATCAGTTGCGGGCCCACCTCGGCGTCGTGCTCGTCCTCGATTTCACCGACAATCTGCTCGACCAGGTCCTCAATGGTGATCAGGCCGTCGATCCCGCCATATTCGTCGATCACCAGCGCCATGTGCAGATGGGTCATCTGCATTTGCAGCAACAGGTCGAGAACCGGCATCGATGGCGCGACGAACAGGATTTTCCGAAGGATCTTGCGCAGACTGAAATTCGCGCTGTCCGCCATTTCCGGTAGCACATCCTTGATGTGCACCATGCCGACCACGTCGTCCAGCGTCTCGCGATAGACCGGCAGGCGCGAGTGTCCTTCCTTGTTGATCTGGGAGACGAGGCCTTCCAGCGTTTCGTTTATGTCGACGGCGCCGATATCGGCGCGCGGAATCATCACGTCATAGGCGCTCAGGCCGCTCAAATTGAGAATGTTGGCGATGAGGGCGCGTTCGCCCGGATCGATGGCCTCGACCCGTTCCTCGTGTTCTTCGATCAATTCCTCGAACGTGTCGCGCAGGGTCGAATCGGCATTCTTCTGGATACGCCACGGCAGGATCTTGTCCAGCAGGCTCGGTCGCCTTTCCGCTTCCAGCGCTTCCCTTTCCGGCGTGGCGCCGTTTGTTTCGATTATCGTCGGCCTGGCGTCGTCGCTCACGCGTCATGTCTCCTGCGCCGGAATGGTAAAGGGATCGGAAATGCCCAGTTCCGCCAGGATTGAAATCTCCAGCGCCTCCATCTTCCGGGCGTCCGAAGGAGTCTGATGGTCGTGACCCAGCAGGTGCAGCAACCCGTGAACACACAGGTGGGACAGGTGGTCCGCCAGACTTTTGTTCTGTTCGGCGGCTTCGCGCGCCATTGTCTCATAGGCCAGAACGATGTCGCCCAGCAGGCACGCCGCATCGTCGGGGCCATTTTCGCCATCTGCCGGAAACGACAGCACATTGGTCGCCTTGTCCTGGCCGCGATAGGTGCTGTTCAGTTCCCGGACGAAGCTGTCGTCGCCAAGCACGATGCTGACTTCCGATTCACGGTTCGTGTTTCCCGCGTTGCGCCAGGCCATGCCGGTGGCGCGACGCGCAACCGCTTCCGCGTCGAACGGCGCCGCGCCCCAGGCCGCAGTTCTCGTCGCTATGTCGATCAGCAGCAGGTCTCGCGTCATTTTGCCTTACCCGACTCCGCGGCGTCATAGGCGCGGATGATCCGCGCTACCAGCGGCGGGCGGACAACATCGGCATCGGAAAAGCGGACAAATGCGATTCCCGGAACGTCCGCCAGGGTTTCGACCGCATCGCGCAGGCCCGGCCGGGTGCCCGGCGGCAGGTCGACCTGGCTCAGGTCGCCCGTGATCACCATGCGGCTGTTTTCGCCAAGCCGTGTCAGAAACATCTTCATCTGCGTCGCGGTGGTGTTCTGCGCCTCGTCCAGGATGACAAAGGCATTGGTCAGCGTCCGTCCCCGCATGAAGGCAAGGGGCGCGACCTCGAATTCACCGCTGGAAAGCCGGCGCACCACCTGATCGCCCGGCAGCGTGTCATGCAGCGCGTCGAAGAGCGGCCGCAGGTACGGGTCGATTTTTTCCTGCATGTCGCCAGGAAGGAACCCGAGCCGCTCGCCGGCTTCGACGGCCGGGCGCGACAGGATAATGCGGTCCACCTTGCCCGCGCTGAACAGTTCCACGGCGGCACAGACCGCAAGATAGGTTTTGCCGGTACCGGCCGGGCCCAGCGCGAACACCATGCTGCTTTCCCGCATGGCCTGTATGTAACGGGCCTGGGCGGCGGACCGCGCGGCAATCCGCTTGCGATGCAATTGGATCATGGTGCGGTTGTCGGCGCCGCCATCGTCGGAACGGGCTGTCTGCGCCATGCGGACCGCGGCGTCGACATCGCCCTCGTTCAGCAATTCGCCGTCGCGAACCTGACTGTAAAGACGGCGCAGCGCGGCGCCCGCCGTGGTCGCGGCGTCGGACGGACCCGATATCGCGATGCGGTTCCCGCGGGCGACCAGGGACACGCCGAGTTGCTGTTCGATCCTGACCAGATGCTTGTCATGCGCGCCGAACACCAGCGGCAGAAGGTTGTTGTCGTCGAACTGGATATGAACCGGGTTCGCGTCGTCCATCCGGCTGACTGTAGTCAAGCACTGACCCTTTCGCTGGCAACCGCCTCGGTAACAATGTCACCGCGCAGGCTTCTGTTGTGAACGGCGGCGATGCGGCATGCGGTGACGGATCCGATCAGCCGGTCCGGGGCTTTGGCATACACGGATTGCATATAGGGGGACCGGCCCTGAATCTGCCCGGGGAAACGCCCCTTGCGATCGAACAGGACGGGCATCACGGCCCCGGCCGTACCGTGGTTAAAGGCTTCCTGCTGCGCCAGGAGCAGTTGCTGCAACATGGCGAGCCGTTCTTCCTTTACCGGCTCCGGAACCTGGTCGTCGATGCCGGCCGCCGGTGTCCCGGGCCGGACGCTGTATTTGAAAGAATAGGCCTGGGCGAAGGTGACTTCCCGGACAAGGCGCAGTGTATCCGCGAAATCCCGGTCCGTTTCGCCCGGAAACCCGACGATGAAATCCGACGACAGGGCGATATCCGCGCGCGCGGCGCGCAACCGCTCGATGATCCGAAAATAAGCCGCGGCGGTATGCTGGCGGTTCATTGCCGCCAGGATGCGGTTGGACCCGGACTGCACGGGCAGGTGCAGGTACGGCATGAGCTGCGGAACATCGCGATGCGCCTGGATCAGATCATCGTCCATGTCCCGGGGGTGGCTCGTCGTGTAGCGGATGCGCGCCACGGCCGGCACCGCATCCGCCAGGTGACGGATAAGCCGCCCGAGGCCCCATTCCCGCCCGTCCGGGGCGGCGCCGTGATAGGCGTTGACGTTCTGTCCCAGCAGCGTGATCTCCCGGCAGCCGCCGGCGGCGAGACGCCGGGCTTCGTCGGTGATCGCCGCGACAGGCCGCGACTGTTCGGCGCCGCGCGTATAGGGGACGACACAGAAGGTACAGAACTTGTCGCAGCCCTCCTGCACCGACAGGAAGGCAGCCGGACCCTGCGACGCGGATTCCTCCGGCAGGTGGTCGAATTTGTCTTCCTCGGGGAATTCGGTGTCGACGACCCGCGTGCCCGACTTTTGCATCACCCGCGCGATCAGTTCCGGCAGGCGGTGGTATGTCTGCGGGCCAAAGACCATATCGACGCAATCCGCCCGCGCGATGATTTCAGCGCCTTCCGCCTGGCCGACGCAGCCGCCGACGGCGATGATCATCCGTTCGCCCGCGGCTTCGCGGTCCTGCTTCAACAGGCGCATCCGGCCGATTTCCGAATAAACCTTTTCCGCCGCCTTTTCGCGGATATGGCATGTATTCAGGATGACCATATCGGCGCCGGCCGGGCTGTCCGTCGATACATAACCATGCGGCGCCAGAACATCCGCCATCCGGACGGAATCGTAGACGTTCATCTGACAGCCGTATGTTTTGATAAAGAGCCTTTTCACCAGGCTAGTATCCCGACCGCATCGTCGCGGCAGGCGTGTCGTTTAATCCGGTCAATGACTTAAAACCATAAGAAACGAAATTTCTTCCAGAAAAGGCGTCAGAACGATCCGATTGAAACATCCCGAGCACTACAGCCGGTCCACGCCAGCGTGTCGTTAATAATAACACCGGAAATGGCAAAAAAACAAGATTTTGCAACACGTGGCGATTCAGCGCCGGCTCCGTATCGAATTCCCGCTCCGCCAGGAGGAGGGCGGCTTGTCACTTCTTGATGCGTGTCCCGTACAGCTCCAGCCGGTGATCCATCAGACGATAGCCCAGTTTCTTGGCCACCCGCTGCTGCAGGTCTTCGATTTCCTCATTGTTGAACTCGATGACCTCGCCGCTTTCGATATCGATAAGGTGGTCATGATGGTCTTCCGTGACTTCCTCGTAGCGCGCCCTACCGTCGCCAAAATCGTGACGGTCCAGGATATTCTGCTCCTCGAAAAGGCGGACGGTACGGTAAACGGTCGCAATACTGATCCGGGAATCGAGCTCGGAGGCCCGTTTGTGGACCAGTTCGACGTCAGGATGATCGTCGGATTCGCCCAGGACCTGCGCAATGATGCGCCGCTGCCCAGTCATCTTGAGGCCCTTTTCCTGGCATAAATCCAAAATTCGGTTCTGCATCGCCCCTGCTCACTTTGACGCGCCGGTGGTTACGGCATTGATTGTCGTGATCCAAAGCCGATCGGGAGAAATCGGCGTCGCCGACCGCCCCAATCCGCTGCACGCACCAATTATATAGTACTTAAGGGCGGTTCGGCCACTTTCGAAGTGCTGAATTTGGCGACAAACGACCATTAATTGCTACTTGTCGCGTGGCCGGGTCCCCAGACCGATGGCCTTTGCCAGCGAACTGCGCTGATTGGCGTAATTCGGGGCCACCATCGGATAGTCGCTCGGCAACCCCCAGCGTTCACGGTATTCGTCAGGCGTCATGTTGTACGCGGTCTTGAGGTGCCGCTTGAGCATTTTCAGGCGCTTGCCGTCTTCGAGGCAGATGATGAAATCGGGCGTGATGGATTTCTTGATCGGAATGGCGGGCGTCAGCCGCTCCCCATTCGTGTCCGTGTCCCTGCCGACATTCGACAATGTCTTGTACACCTGCTCGATCAGTGTCGGCAGATCCGACATCGTTACCGAGTTGTTCGATACGTGTGCGGCAACGATTTCAGAGGTCAGCTCCAGTAAATCGCGCGCGTTGATATCGGAATTGCTCGTGTCGGACATTGCCAGATACCCTTGTGACTGCGGGGTTAAATCGAAAAATTTATGGTTGCATTGCTCACTATAGTCGCGAAAACACTATTCTTTCGCCACTATACATCCGGAAAATCGTGTAAAAATATCGTTACTTGTTAATTGCCAAAGTAACATTGCGAAGGCTCATGTATCAAGGCTTATATACGGACTCTACTTGGTAATATTTAGCAATAATTCAAGAGTTTGAGGCATCCGTCTTTCCTATCGAAAGACGCATCACTATCGCATCGACACAGTTTCCGTCGTCGCGTTTATAGTAATCGGACCTGTGGCCGACGGTTTTGTACCCGGCTTGTTCGTATAATGCCCGTGCCTGGGGATTATCGGCGCCGACTTCCAGAAAAATGGCCCTCGCGCCGCCCAGCGACGCGATGCGCCGGGTGCCTTCCATCAGCGTTTCCCCGACCCCGAGCCGCCGGTACAGGGAAACGACGCCGACACTGAATACTTCCGTTTCGTCGAGCACGGTCCGGGCCAGAACAAAGCCGGCGGGCGTCATCGCCTGCGCCCCGCCCATCGTGGCGAGCAGGGCCCAGCTACCCTGGAGCCCGAGATATTGTTCGACCGCTTCCCGGGGCCGGGCGCCGCCGAAGCATTCGCCGTATATCCAGGCGATGGCGTCGATGTCGTCCGCAAGCGCCAGGCGGACGGTGATCTGGCTGTCTTCTGTCACAGGCCGGCCCGTGTCGGCAACATGGCGTCCGGCGGCCGAAGGTATAACGGACCCGGCGCCGGTTCGTCGCCGGACAGGCCGGGAAACCGCGACGCCGCGCAGCGCGCCAGAATACCGGCATCGGGAAGCGCCGGGCCGCCGGCGGGCCGCAGGTCGCGGGACGGAACTGCACGTCGAACCGCATCGGCGGCATTGCCGGCGATGGCGATGGCGCCGGCGGGCAGAATGGATTTTATATCGGCGGCAAGCATGGCCGCAGGCGGGCAAAGGGGCGACAGGTCAGATGAAAACAACTGCACGAAGATGTCCTCACGCCGTGAATCGATGGCGACCAGCAGCGGGTCGCCGGTTGCCGGCTGCGCGGCCGCCACGACTTCGAGCGTGGTCAGGCCGATAATCGGCTTGCCGGCGGCGAGCGCCAGCGCCCGCGCGCTGGACAGGCCGATGCGAAGCCCCGTGAAACTGCCGGGTCCCACTGTTGTCGCGATCAGGTCGAGTGTCGCGAAGGCCTGCCGGGCCTGCTCCATGACGTCGCGGATCATGGGCAGCAGGATTTCGGCATGGCCGTGCCGCCGCCGGGTGAACGCATGCGCGGCAAGCGCACCGTTGCGCCACAGGGCGGCCGAACACGCATCCGTTGCCGAATCGATTGCCAGCACCGTTACGGAAAGGGTCACAGCAGTGTGCAGACCTCTTCGAATTCGAAGCGGGGACTGCGCGGGAACAGCGCCGCTGGGTCGCCATAGCCCAGGTTGCAGATGAAATTGGACCGGATCTGCGTGCCCTGAAAAAACAGGTCGTCCACCATGGCATTGTCGAAGCCGGAAATCGGCCCGCAATCGAGCCCGACGGCGCGGCATGCCAGAATGAAATACCCGCCCTGGAGCGAACCGTTGCGCATCGCCGTCATGTCGATGAGCGCCTGGTTTCCGGTAAACCACGGACGCGCGTCTTCATGCGGGAACAGTTTGGGCAAATGGTCATAAAAGGCGTGGTCGTTGCCGAGGATGGCGGTGACAGGCGCCGACATGGTTTTCGGAATATTCCCGCCCAGCAGGGCTGGTTTCAGTTTTTCCCGGGATTCCGCCGATTTCAGGAAGAGGATCCGCATGGGCGAACAATTCGCGCTGGTCGGCGCCATCTTTGCCAGATCGAATGCCGCGCGCAGCAGCGAATCGTCCACGGGCCGGTCCAGCCAGCCGTTATGGCTGCGCGCCTCGCGGAAGATCAGATTGCAGGACGCTTCGTCGAGAACGGGCCGCTTCATCATTGCTGTCATCTCCTCTGCAACCGTATATGGTTGCATACTCTGTTACGCAACCGTCTTGAGAGTTATGCTACAGTCGCATTATATTATGGGCATGTTTAGCCGCACGCGTAAGACCTGCGCAAGGTTCAGACGCCGTGCGCGACTGCTGTTCCCTGCGATCCTGCTTCTGGTATCGGGCGTATCCGAAGCCGCCGCGCCGGATGGCGCCGTCGTTCTCATGTATCACCGGTTCGGGGAAAGCGACTATCCTGCCAGCAGCGTGACCCTGGCGCAGTTTGACGCGCATCTGGCGCTGCTGACAAGCGGACCGTACAACGTACTGCCCGTTTCGGACATTGTTGCGGCCATGCAGGCCGGCACGCCGCTGCCGGATCGGACCATCGGAATAACGATCGACGATGCATACCTTTCCGTCTTTGAACAGGCCTGGCCGCGCCTGCGCAAGGCCGGCCTGCCATTCACGGTCTTCGTGGCGACGCAGACAGTCGACCGGGGCGACGCACCGTATATGAACTGGGACCAGGTCCGGGAAATGAAGGCGACCGGAGTTACCATCGGCGCCCATACCGACGCCCATCTGCACATGCCGCGAACCGACAAGGCGAGAATCGAACGCGCCCTGAAACGCGCTGCGGCGCGGTTCAGGGCGGAACTGGGCCAGGTACCGGCACTGTTTGCCTATCCCTATGGCGAGGCCAGCAGCGCCGTGCGCGACATTGTCATCAAACAGGGGTTTACCGCGGCCTTCGGCCAGCATTCCGGTGCCAGCTACCGGCTGGGTGACCGTTATTTCCTGCCCCGCTTTCCATTGAACGAACAGTTTGGCGACATGGCGCAGTTTCGCCAGCGGATAGACGCCCTGGCGCTGCCCGCAATTGAAATCACGCCGGCGGATCCGTTTGTGGGCGCAAATCCGCCCGCTTTCGGCTTTACCGTGGATGCGCCGGTCGCGGGGCTGGACAGGCTGGCATGCTACCATCCCGAATTCGACGCCGTCAGCATCGAGCGGCTGGGCCGGAGCCGTTTCGAAGTCCGGTTTCCGGGGCCGTTCCAACCGGGGCGGTCGCGGCTGAACTGTACCGTTCCCGGCCCGGACAACCGCTATCGCTGGTTCGGCTGGCAGTTCTATGTCGGCAAGGGCAGGTAAGAGTTCGATCCGTCCGACGGATTGACGCGGGTCAGGCGTCCGGCCGCAGCGCCACCACATTTTCGCCGAGGCGCGCATTGTCGAGCGTACGCAGCTTGTTGCCGGCAATAATCTGCCGCAGCAGCTTCACGTATTCCGACCCCTTTTCTGAATAACGGGATAGGGTTGTGGCAAGCACGGCGCTGTTGATCGGCGCATTCCTTGCGCGCTGTTCGGCCCGCAGTATCCGGAATTCGACATAGGCGCGATGTGTATTGAGGTTGCGCAGATAGGAATTGACGGATTCCTTCAAATCATTGAAAGACCGGATTTTATGGTCCGCGCCGGCCTTGCGCTCCTTCGGCACGATCCCCTTGTAATTCGCTGTTGTCCACTGGCCGAAAGCCGCGTTGCCTTCCAGCGCGAAGCGCGATGTGCCCCAGCCGCTTTCAATCGCCGACTGCGCGAGGGCCAGGGAAGGCGGTACAATATCCACCCGGCGCAGCAGGAGCTGGATGTCGCCGTTCCTGATCTTGTAGTCCTGGAACATCTGATCCAGCCATGCCGCATCCACCGGGTCGATATTGAGGCCATTGTCGAGCTCGTCGCGCAACCGTTCCAGCCGGTGGCGCTGCTGGCGCACCTCGTTGTTGGCTTCCAGCACATAGGGCAGGATAAACCGCAGGAACAGCGCCTTCCGTTCCGGCGTATGCGTCACTTCCTTCAGGTCATGCGGAAACGATGCATGCTGGATCCGCGGGACTTCGATTTCGCCCTTCCGCACGGCATCAAGATTGTAACCGACGGTGGAAAAGACATCCTTGACGCGCGCCACAGAGGCCTTGAATCCCATGTTCGGTGCATTGGCGAGCACCTGGACGTCATCGGGTTTGTCGAGCGACGACGGTTGGCGTGAATGCACCGTCGGTGGGGCCGCTGACGATCGGGCTGCTTCATCGCGGTCCATCACGCGCCATTCGTCCATCAGGTCATACGTCATCGACATGACGCCGACCGTAGCCGCAAGGGCGATTACCGCAATCGATCCGGCGCCGCGTTCGCGGCGCAAAGGAACAACCCGGCACGCCGTAACTGGCGCGATCCGTTCCAACCTGTTCATCCCCTGTGACCTTCCGGTCGCCCCAGACCGCTACCCGTCAACTTTCTGTGCAGGCTTTTCGCCCTTTGCACGTTATCGTTCGCGTTTGCGTTACATTGCGGGTCGTACTTCGACGACTTCCGGAATGTAATGTCGCAACATGTTCTCGATGCCCATTTTCAGCGTCGCCGTCGAACTTGGGCATCCGGCACAGGCGCCCTGCATCTGCAGGTAGACGATGCCGTCCTCGAAACCGTGAAAAATGATATCCCCGCCATCCATCGCAACGGCCGGCCGTACACGCGTATCGATCAGTTCCTTGATCTGCTTGACGATTTCATTGTCGTCATCCGCTGCCGTGCTGGCACCGGTCGTCGGCGCCGCTTCGGTCATGACCGGCGCGCCGGTCGTGAAATGTTCCATGATCACGCCGAGGATCGCCGGTTTCATGACATACCAGTCATTATCCGGCTCCTGGGTGATGGTGATGAAGTCATTGCCGAAAAACACGGCGGCAACGCCTTCGACCCCGAAAAGGCTTTCCGCCAGCGGCGAACGCCCGGCCGCTTTCTCCTTGCTGGAAAAATCCGCGGTTCCCGACTCGAGCACCGTTCGGCCGGGCAGGAACTTCAGCGTTGCCGGGTTCGGTGTCTGTTCCGTCTGTATGAACAATTGCGAATTCCTCTTTCGTTCCAAATTTCGCGTTGTAGAGTTGATCGAAAAATTGGATGACTTCAAGTTAAAAACAATACCCGGAACCGCCATGACGCCGGTCCGGGCACCGGCATTAAGAATAAAGTATGGCCGATATCAAGGGGTTTCCACTCGCGCAAAAGCGTAAAAAATTTTGATAAAATAATGTATAAATTTCGCTGTTTTGCGGTCAGACGCTGCGGTCCGGCAGCGAAAATTGTATCGGTCGGTCGCCAATCGCCGCCAGGCCGGTGGCCAGGGCCAGCCCATGCAGGACGCGGCTTCAGGTAATCGCGATGATCTGTTCGTCGCCCAGCGAACCGGGAACGATGGTGATCGGCACCCTGATCTGTCCGACGCCCTTGCTGACAATGTGCTCGATGATCGGCCCGGGACCGCTGCGTCCGGTGCCCGCCGCGAGGACAACGATCGAAATGGTCGGTTCCTCGTCCAGCAGCTTGACCAGGGCATCAGGGCGATCGCCTTCCCGGATGAAGAATATCGGCATCTTGCCGGACCATTCGTGGACCTCGGACGACAGTTCCTGCAGCAGTTCCTCCGCGGCCTCGCGCCGTTCCTCGCGCATGATTTCCTCGACCACCATCCAGTGCTGGAAATCGGCCGGTTCCTGAACATACAGCAGCGCGACGCGGCCCCCGGTGTTGCGGGCCCGCCGGCACGCGAAATGCAGCGCGACCTTCATTTCGTCACTGTCGTCGACAACGACGAGAAAGATCCGTTCGTCCGGCCCGTTGCTGGTTTCCGGCGCTACGTCCGATCCGTTCATGTTCCGCTCCTGAGGCCGACCCGATTATCCTGCACCGACGGCGCGGGCCCTGCAATAATCGATTTGGCCCGGCGCGCAAAGGTAAATTTCACACACGAAAGTGTAGTTTTATGTTTTTATAACATAAAAAAAGTGTTGAAATTGCCAGCCCACACTCTAGGATGCGAAATAGCATGATGATGGGCGATCCTGCCCATGAACCCCGAACAACGGCCGCGACATGCTCGATAATGCCCAAAGCGTAGCGTCCTTCCTCAAGGCGATGGCCAATGAGAACCGGCTCCTGATCCTGTATCATCTTGTCGATGGGGAAAAGTCCGTTACGGAGCTCGAACTGCTGCTGGGTATCCGGCAGCCGACGCTTTCCCAGCAGCTGGCCCGCCTGCGCGCGGACGGACTGGTTGCCACGCGGCGCGCGGCGAAACTGATCTATTATTCGCTTGCCAGTGACGATGCCTACCGGGTTATCCGGCTACTGGACAGCCGCTTCGGAAGCGCGCCCGGCGGCGACCTGCCGAAACTGGCGCACCGCGAACTTGTTGTCGCCGAATAGCGGCAATTCGTCAGGTCGCAACGACAGGCTTTTCCCGGATCGTGGCGGCGATTCCGCAAGCCATGACGATGGCGGCGCCCAGCGCATAGAAGACGTATTCGATTCCCCAGGCATCGGCAATCAGCCCGCCGGTGAGGGGAACGGTCATGGCGAAGGCCGATTGCGTACCGAACTGCATGCTGACCATCGATCCGCCCAGCTGCGGCGGCGTCATGTCCAGCGCCCAGCTCTGGATGACCGGGCGTACCGAAAAGATGAAGCAGCCGGCCAGGGCCACGGCCACGATCAGCAGCCAGAGCGATTCGATTGATGGCAGGGCGAAGATAACCGCGCAGGAACCGACGAAGCCGATCATCAGGATGGGTTTTCGGCCGATCCGGTCGGACAGGGCGCCGGCAAGCGGTGTCGTTACCGCGCCGCCAACCTGCAGCACCATGATGATGACGCCAAGCCAGAACGGATCATCCATGAACGCCGCGACAAAATACAGCGGCAGGAATGTCCGCAGGCCGGCCTGGCTGGTGCCGCGGAAACCGGACATGATGAGGACCTTCCAGACCTGGGCATCGCTGACAAGCTGACGCATGCCGGAAAGATACATCTTCGTGCCGCCGGCTGACGATTTCTTCCGGGCGGGGGTCTGTTCCGGCGAAACGAAGAGAAAAAACAGCAGGACGGCGGCGACCAGCGGGACGGCGGCCCCTGCCATCGTCGCGCCGTTCCAGCCGAAAATCGCAATGAACAGGCCCGCCGCCACCGGGGCGGCAGCGTCGCCGATGCTGGCGCCGACGGTGTGGAACGAAAGCGCCAGTCCGCGCCGCGCCGCATAACTTTCGGACAGGTAGGATATCGCCGCAGGATGCCACAGCGTATTCATCATCGCGACGACAGATACGAACCCGGCAACCATCCAGTAGCTTGTCGACCAGCCGACCCCCATCAGGCCGACCGCGGCCAGGGCGGTGGCAACGATCTGGCAGGCCCGGCGCCGGCCCGTGATGTCGACGATTATCCCGCTGGGAATATTGGCGATGAAGGCGCTGCCGTGAACGATCGATGCCAGCAGGCCCGTTTCGGTATAGCTGAGGCCGAGCTCTTCCTTGATGAAGGGCAGCACCACGTAAAATATCGCCAGCGCCCAGTGCAGGGATCCATGCGATCCTGCCAGAATGAAAAGCGGCATCCGGGACGGAGCGTCCGTCAGCCGGCCTTGCTCAATTGCAGTCAATTTTTTTCTTTTCCTTGAAACAGCGGCTGCGCCCCGGTCACCGAAGTAACCTTTTTTTCCAGACCCCTGTCAATGTCGCCGCCCGGTCGCGGCCGTTCAGGTCGCCTGATGGCGCCAGCGCTGGACCGTGTCGGCAATGAAATGCGCCTTGTCGTCCGGTTCGCGCCAGCTTTCGGAGAAGGAGGCGACGCCGCTGCGCGGCTGGTGCTCCGGCTCCAGGTCGTCGAAGCGGATCCGCATGGGGATCGTCACCCCTTCGCCGACGACGACAGCTTCCTGCATCCGCAGCGCCGGCAGCGCGTTCATCAGCCCGAGCCCGCTTTCAGGCACCGCGTGGCGGACGAATTCCTGGTCAGGCCCGTTGCTCATCCGCAGCACGAATAGCGTGTTGCACTGCGACAGGATGTCCAGCGACAGTTCCGACGGGCGCTGCGTGACAAGGCACAGGGACACGCCGTATTTGCGGCCTTCCTTGGCGATCCGGCTCATGACCTTCTTGGTCGGCCCGAACCCGCTGTCATCCGCTGCGACATAGCGGTGCGCCTCCTCGCAGACCAGCAGAACCGGCACGGCCTTCCCGCCGGTATTCCAAAGCGCAAAATCGAAGACGGTCCGGCACAGCATCGACACCACCACGTCGATGATTTCCGACGGCACCCCGGACAGATCCAGGATGGTCATCGGCCTGCCGTTCACGGGAATGCGCAGGATCCGGGACAGGATATCGGTCATGTTGTCCCGCACGTCGAGCCCGGAGAACATGAAGGAAAACCGCGTATCGTCCTTCAGCGCCTGGATACGCGCCTGCAGCCGCAGATAGGGGATCGCGATATCCGGCCGGTCGAGTTTCGACATCTGGTCTTCAATACAGCGGTTCAGCGTCCCGAGATGATAGGGTACGGGCGTATCGACGGTGATATGCTCGATGGCGCCGTGTTTCAGCCCGTAGGCGCGCTTGGCTTCCAGCATTGCCGATTTCAGGATGGCGATCTCGCTGTCCCGGTAGGTGCCTTCCCGGCTGACCAGGACGGCGACGCTCTCCTCGAAATTCAGCAGCCAGTAAGGCAGCCGCAGCGACGCCAGGTTGATCTGTTCCGCGATGTCGCCGAAGCAGTGGGCGTATTCGTTGTGCGGATCCAGAAAGATGACATGGCCGAAGGGATGGTCGGTCAGGATCGTGCGCAGGATCAGCGCCGCGGCGCAGGATTTTCCCGATCCGGTCGTTCCCAGGATCGCGAAGTGATGGCCCAGCAGCTTGTCCGTCATGGCGTAGGCCGGCAGGTTACGGTCCTGGTGGATCGTGCCGACGCGAATGGTCTCGACCCCGGGGCGTGCATAGACCCTGCCCAGATCGTCGCCGTTCGCCAGGGTGATCGACGCCTCCAGCGACGGATACACGGAAACGCCGCGTTCAAACCGGCTGCCGTTGACGGTTTCGCCCAGCAGTTCGACATCGAAAAGCCGGCGAACGGTCTGGCCGCCGTCGCCGACGACCAGTTGTGTGCGCAAATTGTCGATCAATCCGAAGACTTCGGCGTCGGCGGCTGGAATCTTGACCAGCGCGCCGAACTGCACGACGGCGCTGTCCTGATCGGCCGCGATGACGCCCGATATCGTTGCGCCGGAAACCGAAATGACGTGGCCGATCCGAATATCCTGGTCTTCCATAAAAATACTGCTCCGGCGGCGCATGCGCCGCCGGGATGGCGGGCGCGGCCCTTAACAGACCACGCAAACCTTTGAAAACCGTTAAAACAGATCGCCTTTATCGGTGCTTCCGGCGCTACCGCCGGATCAGCGCCAGGATGCTGTCAATCGTTTCATCGGCGATGCGGGACAATTCATCCGGTGTCCGGTTCTGGATCGGATGCGGCACCCATGCCAGCCCGGCGGCGAATCCAAGCGCCTTCATCTGCGCGGCCGCGGCTTCATGAAACGCTTCCGAAGCCACGGCGCAGCCCGGAATACCACGGCGGTCGAGTGTCTGAAGGTCATGCAGACTGCACGACGTACAGGAACCTCAATCCGCCAGTCCTTCGACGACCACATCGCAGCGTTCGACGATTTCCTGGATTACCGATTCCGGCGCCGGTTTCGTATGGGTCGGTTTCTCGAAACGCAGGACGTTCAGCCCCTGTCCGGTCAGCCGCTGCTCGACATAGTTCAGGAATTCGGCGCTGCGTTCCTTGGAAATGCTCAGCAGCCCGATCGTGGCCGCTGAAAGGTCTTCGGGCGGCGCCAGTCTTTCGCGCTGGACCGCGGCGGTTTCCGCCGTCGGGTCGCGCATCAGGTATCCTCTTGGAATCATGTGCCTATCTCCTGTGAAACGATTTGAACGTCCTCATTGCGGCGATGGGCGGTCCAGCCGCCGATGATCGCCGAAAACAAGCCGCCTATGCCGCCGGCCCGCACGACCAGCAACCCCCCCGGATGGAACTTGTCGATTATCTCGTCGGCGCGCGACGCATCGATTCCCTCGCCGACGCCGCCCGCCCCCTCGATCACCTCGTGGCCGGGGCGTTTCAGCGCCTGCCAGATGCCGGCCTCGATTTCCTTCCGGCCCCAGCCGCCATCCCTGAAAACCGCGTAGTGATCCGGCGACAGAACCAGGATCGCATGCGACCACTGCGCCAGTTTCGGGTGGCAGACCGACCACAGCGCCAGCGCCAGCGACCGCGCCAGGCTTTCCGGATCGCGGGATTTCTGATCGGCGACGCCCTGCACGCCGTCGCCGTGAAACAGCGTGACCGTGGACGTGCCGGGCGCATGGCCGCGCGCCACATTCAGCGGCACCCAGTCGGGATCGGTTTCGTCCTCGGCAAAGCAGAAGGTGTATTTGCCGGGATTGCCGAAAACGGAACGGTCGATTTCCTGCGGTCGTCCACCGCCGACATTACGGATGATGAGCTGCAGCGCGCGGCCGATGGTGGCGTTGGCCCGGTTGCCCTGGCCCAGCGCGTTGCCCTGCGAGTTCATGCCGATACGCCGGGTCACCGGACCGTTGACGATGACGACAGGGCCCGAAAACCAGAGGGTCGCCAGCAACCCGTGCATCGAGAATTCCGGCTTCAGCACGGCTTCTACGGCGGCCAGCACGACCGGGAAATATTCCGGCCGGCACCCGGCCATGACCGCGTTGATGGCCGCTTTTTCGACGGTGCAGGGGACCAGGTTCGGCGGGATGTCGCCGATGACTTCATCCGGGTTGCGGGTTGTTCCCGCCAGCATCCGGGCAATCCGCAGATCGGTCGGCGGAATGACCGGCAACCCGTCGGTCCAGCCGCGGTCATAGGCGACCTCCGCCGGGTCGTCCATTTCATCGACCTCTATCGCGCGCGAGGCGAAGTGCATATTGCCGAATTTCAGCGCCAGCCGTTCCGGCATGCCGGGCTCAACGGATTTCGATCCGCAGCCGGGGCGGAAGGGCGGCAGGTCTTTGCCCAGCGTTTCGATGCCGGTCACGCGGACCCAGTCTGCGCGGTCCCAGCCTTCGGTCCGGGCGATTTCGCGCCCGTTTTCCAGGTAGATCAGCGTCGGCACGATATCAATTTTGTGCCGCCACGATTCCTCAAGCGACGTATCGTCTCGCGCGCCGCCCGTTGCTTCCGGGAATGTCGGATCGTCCTGCGAATACAGCGTCACGTCGGCAACCGCCTGGAGTTCGGCCAGAACCGGCGCAACCATCTGGCAGGTTTCGCAATCCCGTTTAACGATAACAAGCATTTCCATTGGCTGCGCCACTCCGTAAACCCGCTACACGATCGACCAGCAGCTTGAACAATTCCCGGCCCCTTGGCAACGCCGCCAAACGTTACGCGGCCGGGCCGCTGCTGCCTCTGCTTCCGGAGCCGCCATCGGCCGCACTCTGCCTTAACCCTGTCCAAAATGGCAAAAACAGCTTATAGTTTCCTTATGTCACAAAAACAGCCTATGGTGTCAGGGCCGGGCGGCCTGGACGATCCGAACATGAATAACTACGCGGGTCCAAATGAGTCTTCATCAGACTACGACGCATTGCGGTCGTTCCTGAACGACAGTCCTGTACCGCTGGTCATCAAGCGAGCCCTGGATGGCGCTATCCTTTATGTCAATCCGGTTTTGCTGGACGTTTTCAGGATTTCGGAAGAAGCGTTACTCAAACGCGGACCCCACAGCCTGTATGTCAGCCTGCAGGCGCGCGACAGCGTGGCGCAAATACTGGAGGCGGAAGGCCGCGTGCGCGAATTCCCGGTCCAGATGCGCCGCGCCGACAACACCGTCTTCAATACGCGGATGTGGGCCGCAAGGACACGCTTCGAAAACGAGGACGCTGTTCAGTACTGGATGACGGACATTACCGAACTCTCGACCGGGGTCCCGTCGGCCGATGAGCGCGAAGTCGCGCGGCGTGAACTGGCGGAAGCGCAATTGCGGACACATGAGAGCATGTTCCAGTCGGTTTTCGCCAATATCCCGATTTCGATGACGATGAAGGGCCGCGACGGCCGGTATGTTCATGTCAACCCGCAATTCGCCAAATGGATCGGACGCGGTATCGACGAAATCGTCGGCCAGACGGCGTCCGCGTTGTTCGATGACGCCACCGCCCGGAACATCGCGGCCGCCGATGCCCTTGTCTTCGAATCCGGCGTTGCGCAGAGCCGTGAATTCGATGTCACCCGGCATGATGGCGAGGTGCGGCATCTGCTGTGGGTAAGGTTTCCAATCCGGGCGTTCGACGGCAGCGTCGATACGGTCGGTGTCGCCATGATCGACCTGACAGTGCAGAGACAGCTGGAAAACGAACTGCATCAGTCACAGAAAATGGAAGCCATCGGTCAGTTGACCGGCGGTGTCGCCCATGATTTCAACAATATGCTGAGCGTCGTTCTGGGCAATCTGGAATTGATCGAGGAACTGCTGGATCCGGACGACAAGCTCCATCCTCTCATCGAAGCGGCAATTCGCGGGGCGGAGCGTGGCGCCAGCCTGAACCAGCAGCTTCTGTCGTTTTCGCGCCGCGCGTTCCTGGCGCCGAAGGCGATCAATATGAACGGGCAGGTTCTGGGACTGGTCGAAATGCTGCAGCGCGTCCTGGGAGAAACGATTGAAATACAGGCCAGGCCAGCGGAGAATCCATGGCTTTGCATTGCCGATCCCGCACAGGTTGAAGCCGCGCTGCTGAATCTGGCCGTAAACGCCCGCGATGCGATGCCGGATGGCGGCAGGCTGATGATCGAAACAGCGAATGTGACACTGGACGACAAATATGCCACCGCGCAGGCGGAAGTCACGCCCGGCCAGTATGTCATGCTGGCGGTATCGGATACGGGTACCGGTATGACGCCTGAAGTCAGGAAACGGGTCTTTGAACCGTTTTTCACGACAAAGGGTGTCAACAGGGGAACCGGGCTTGGGCTCTCCATGGTGTTCGGGTTTGCGAAACAGTCGGGCGGCCACGCGACAATATATAGTGAGATCGGCAGGGGAACGACGGTGAAGCTGTACCTGCCCCGGACGGTCGAGCCGGAAACCGCGCCCTATGAACCGGCGGAAGCGATACCGCGGGCGAAGGGCGAAACGGTTCTCGTGGTCGAAGACGACGCGGCCGTGCGCAGCATTGCAGTGACGCTGCTGGCCAACCTCGGATACGGCGTCCTGGAAGCCTGTGACGGGGGAACGGCCATAGCCGTTTCGGCCGATGCGCCGCGCATCGACCTGCTGCTGACCGATGTCGTCCTGCCAGGCGGCATGAACGGGCCGCGCGTTTCAGCCGCGGTGCGCCGCTTCCATCCCGGTATCCGGACGCTTTATATGTCCGGTTACGCGGAAAGCGCCATTATTCACCATGGCCGTCTGGACGACGGCGTAGTGGTGCTGCAGAAGCCGTTCAGGAAAGCCGAACTCGCGCAGCGGGCGCGCGAAGCGCTGGAACATGAAACCTGACCGGCGGCGCCGGTTATAGCACATCAGGATTGAAGGGAACCGCAACAGGTTCCCTTCAATCCTGTGAAGGTGCTTTTTTTCAATAAGATAGATCAGATTCACATGGTTGTTGGATCGCCAGAGGCGATTCCAATCAGCCATGATCTGATCTAGCGGTTCATCCTGTTTTCGATCAGGTCTTCGACCACCGCGGGTTCGGCCAGGGTCGAGGTGTCGCCCAGATTGCTGAACTCGTCCTCCGCGATCTTGCGCAGGATCCGGCGCATGATCTTGCCGGAACGGGTCTTCGGCAGGCCCGGGGCCCACTGGATCAGGTCCGGTGACGCGATGGGGCCGATTTCCTTGCGGACCCATTGCACCAGTTCCTTGCGCAGTTCCTCGCTCGGTTCGATACCGATATTGAGTGTGACATAGGCGTAGATGCCCTGGCCCTTGAGGTCATGCGGGTAGCCGACGACAGCGGCTTCCGCCACGGCCTTGTGGGCGACCAGGGCCGATTCGACCTCCGCCGTGCCCATGCGATGGCCGGAAACATTGATCACGTCATCGACGCGGCCGGTGATCCAGTAATACCCGTCGGCATCGCGGCGCACGCCGTCGCCGCTGAAATACCTGCCGGGGAAGTCCTTGAAGTACGTATCGGTAAAGCGCTGGTGGTCGCCATACAGGGTCCGCATCTGACCGGGCCAGCTGTCGGCGATGCACAGCACGCCTTCGGCCTTGCCGTCCAGCGCCTTGCCCTCGGCATCGACCACCTGCGGGACGATGCCGAAGAACGGGCGCGTCGCCGAGCCCGGTTTCAGGGCGGTTGCGCCCGGCAGCGGCGTGATCAGGATACCGCCGGTTTCGGTCTGCCACCAGGTATCGACGATCGGGCAGCGTTTCTCGCCGACGACATTGTAGTACCACTCCCAGGCCTCCGGGTTGATCGGTTCGCCGACCGAGCCCAACAGCCGGATCGATTTGCGGCTGGTCTTTTCCACCGGTCCGCTGCCTTCGCGCATCAGCGCGCGGATCGCGGTCGGCGCCGTGTAGTAGATATTGACCTTGTGCTTGTCGCAGACCTGCCAGTGGCGGCTGGCGTCCGGATAGTTCGGCACGCCCTCGAACATGATCGTCGTGGCGCCGTTGGCGAGCGGCCCGTACAGGATATAGCTGTGCCCGGTGACCCAGCCGACATCGGCGGTGCACCAGTAGATATCGCCATCGTGATAGTCGAACACGTACTGATGCGTCATGGACGCGTACACCAGGTATCCGCCGGTTGTGTGCAGCACGCCCTTTGGTTTGCCGGTGGAGCCCGAAGTGTAGAGGATGAACAGCGGGTCTTCCGCGTTCATCGCCTCGGCGGGGCAGTCTGCCGAAGCGTCCTTGACGAGGTCGTGGTACCAGACGTCGCGCCCGTCTTCCCAGCCGGTCTTTTCGCCGGTGCGGCGGACGACGACGCATTTTTTGATCGTCGGACAGGATTTCAGCGCGGCATCCGTATTGGCCTTCAGCGGAATCTTCCGGCCGGCGCGGATCCCTTCGTCGGCGGTAATGATGATATTGGATTCGCAGTCATGAATCCGTCCCGCCAGCGCGTCCGGTGAAAAGCCGCCGAACACCACCGAATGAATGGCGCCGATGCGGGCGCAGGCCAGCATGGCGACCGCCGCCTCGGGGATCATCGGCATGTAGATGGTGATCCGGTCGCCCTTCCGGGCGCCGATGGATTTCAGGCCATTGGCGAATTTGCAGACCTGTTCGTGCAGTTCACGGTAGGTGAGCGTCGAATCCTCCTTCGGATCGTCGCCTTCCCAGATGATGGCGGTCTGATCGCCGCGCGTCGCCAGGTGGCGGTCGAGGCAGTTATGGGACGCGTTCAGCGCGCCGTCCTCGTACCATTTCACATGGACGTCCGGCAGGTTGTAGGAAACGTCCTTGACCTTTGTATAGGGCGTGAACCAGTCGAGCCGCTTGCCCTGTTCGCCCCAGAATCCTTCCGGATCGTCAACGGACTGTTTGTACATGGCCAGGTATTTGTCGTTGTCGACATAGGCTGCCGCCGCGATGTCGGCGGGGACCGGATATATGTGTTGTTCCGACATGGTGAATACGTCCTCCCAGGGCGAATTATCGCGTATCTGCGCCACCATATCGTCTCGTGGCGTGCGCAACCAAGTCGATTCTGGACCTATTGCGGTCCCTGGTCCCGAACCGCGACCACGTTCCCGCCGACCACATCGACCGGAAACGGCATCAGGCGGTCACCGAGGCACGGCCCGGCGACGCAGTGGCCGGTTTCAATGTCGAACATCGCACCGTGCATCGCGCACATGATGTGGCTCCTGTCGCGGTTCATGAAACGATCCGGCGACCCGTCGAGCTGCACCCAGGCATGCGGACAGGAATTGAGGTAGCCAAAGACCCGGCCGCCCTTGCGGATGACCATGATTTCCCGTTCGCCGGCCTTTGTCTGGACGATCAGGCCCCTGCCTTCGCCATCCGGAATATCCTCCAGCCGGCAGATCGGGTCGCCTGTCACGATCTAGAGTTTCGTGCCGGACATTTTCAGGATCGTCTTCCACTCCCTGGGCGTTACCGGGCAGACGGACAGACGGGACTGCCTGACCAGCGCCATGTCCTGCAGTTCCGGCGTCGCCTTGATATCGGCCAGCGTGACCGGCTTTTCGACGGATCTGACCGCCTTGAAGTCGACCATGCCGAAACGGCCCGTCTCGTCGGTGTGATCGGGATAATACAGCTTGCACACCTCGACGATGCCGACGATCCGCTTTTCCTTGACGGAATGGTAAAAGAAGGCGCGGTCGCCGATTTTCATCGCCTTCATGTTGTTGGCGGCCTGGTAGTTTCGCACGCCGTGCCAGGGCTCTACACCCTTCCTGAGGTGATCTTCCCAGGACCAGGCGCCGGGCTCCGATTTGATCAGCCAGTAAGCCATTGGAAATCTCCGATCAGGGTTCGTTGTCCTTGGGCCAGCGATGTTCGTAGACATGGATCGTGTGGCGGGCGTAGAGCCCTTGTTTCGTGAAGGGTTCTTCGGCGATCCAGGCCGCCGCCGCGACGGCGTCGGGAAAGTCGACGATGAAGATCGACCCGATCCGCGTTCTGCCGTCGCTGCTGAAATAGGGACCGGCCGTGATCATGCGGTCCTGCGCCGCGCGCAGGTAATCCCAATGGGCCTGCTCGAATGCCGGGCGGCGCGCCAATGCGTCGGGCGCGTTGATATTGTGGATCATATACCACATCGGACCGATAATCCTTGCGCCGCTTTATGCGCCGTCGGCGTTTTCCGGATGCCAGTGCCCCTTGCGCATGCGGGTTACCACGACGCTTTCGAACAGCCCGCCGCTGTTGAACGGATCGCCCGCGGCGAAGGCTTCCGCCTGTTCGCGCCCGTCGACATTGACGATGAACATGCTGCCGGTGGCGGTTTCCCCGTCATCGGTCTGGGTCGCCCCGGCGACGACGATGATACCGGATTGCGTCTTCAGGTAATCCTGGTGGGCCGGCCGCAGTTTCAGCCGCAGTTCCTTGGAATTGGGCTTGTCGACACAATAGACAGCGTAAAACATGGTTCGGATCTCCCCTGTTGGTTCCCGCGGACTTATAGCACATCAGGTTTAAAGGGAACCGGAACAGGTTCCCTTTAAACCTGTGAAGGCGCTATATCTTCAATAAGACAGATCAGATTCACATGGTTGTTGTGGATCGCCAAAGGCGATTCCAGCCAATGATCTGATCTAAGCAATCCGCGAGGGTAAGGTCAATCGGCGGCGCCGGTTTCGCGTGTGAAGGGCCGCGACAGCAATGCCTGGATCGTCCTGTCGATTTCCGCGCCGTGATTCACAACCTGGTCGACAGCCTGGCAGATCGGCATTTCCACGCCGAGCCGCGCCGCCAGGGCGACGACAGCGCCGGCGGAAAACACGCCCTCGGTCACGGCGCGCCGTTCGGACAGGATGTCGCGCAGCGCCCGCCCTTCGCCGAGAGCGACGCCCAGCGAAAAATTGCGCGACTGCATGGCGTTGCAGGTCAGCGTCAGGTCGCCCAGTCCCGACAGGCCCATCAGGGTTTCCGCCCGGCCGCCCTTGGCGACGGCAAGGCGCGTGATTTCCGTAAGGCCCCGTGTGATCAGCGCGGCGCGGCCGTTATCGCCCAGCCGTAATCCGGAAATGATGCCGCAACCGATCGCCATCACGTTCTTGACCGCGCCGCCGATTTCCGCCCCGACGGGGTCATTCGACAGATAGGGGCGGAACCGCGCCGTGCCGATCAGGTCGCTCATCCGCGCGGCGATATCCGTGGTCGCGGCGGCAAGCGTCACCGCCGTCGGCAGACCGCGCGCAACTTCCTGCGCAAAGGTCGGGCCCGACAGAACGACCTGTTCGGCCTGCGGCAGCACGTCCGCCAGAACTTCGCTCATCAGGGCCAGCGTACCCTGTTCGACGCCCTTGGCGCAGATCGCCACCAGCGTGCCGGCGCGCAGGTTGGGCGTCATTTCGCGTGCGACGCTGCGCAGGAACTGCGCCGGCACAACCAGCAGCACGGCCGTGGCCCCGGCCATCGCGGCGGAGAGATCTTCCGTGGCGCTTATCCCGCTGACCAGCGGGATATCGGGCAGGTAGTTCGGGTTTTCCGCGCTGGCGTTGATCGCCGCCGCCACGGCCGGATCGCGCGCCCACAGGATCGTTTCATTTTCTGCCCGCCGGGCGACGCAGGCCAGCGCCGTTCCCCAGGCGCCGGCCCCGATGACGGCGATTCGGCTCATGACGCCGCGTTCCGACGCGGTTCGTCCAGTGGCCATCGCGGGCGCGGCGCAAAATTCAGGTCGTCGGTCAGCCCCAGCCGCAACCGTTCGATCCCGGCCCAGGCGATCATGGCGGCGTTATCCGTGCAGAGCGCTGGGGGCGGCGCGACGAAGCGGAACCCGGTCTCACCGGCCAGGGCCGCCAGGCTTTCGCGCAGCGCCGCGTTCGCCGCGACGCCGCCGGCGACGACCAGCGCACCGCCCGTCCCATGTTCGGCCCGGAACCGGTCGATCGCGCGATGCGCCCGGTCGACCAGGACATCCGCAACGGCGGCCTGAAACGAGGCGGCGGCATCCGCGGCGTCCGTGTCGGACACTGTTGCGTCCGGCAGGCTCCGGATCGTGCGGACGACCGCGGTCTTGAGGCCCGAGAAGGAAAAATCGCAGTCGTCGCGGCCGCGCATCGGCCGGGGAAAGGCGAACCGGGCGGCGTTTCCGCGCCGGGCGGCCCGTTCCACCGCCGGCCCGCCGGGATAGGGCAGGCCGAGCAGTTTGGCGGTCTTGTCGAAAGCTTCGCCGACGGCGTCGTCGAGCGTTCCGCCATATCGCGTGTATTGTCCGGGGCCGTTGACCGACAGCAGTTCGCAATGGCCGCCGGACACCAGCAGCAGCAGGTAGGGAAACGGCAACCCGTCGGTCAGCCGCGCCGTCAACGCATGGCCTTCCAGGTGATTGACCGCCACCAGCGGCAGGCCGTGGACGAGCGCGATGGATTTCGCCGTCATCATACCGACCAGCACGCCGCCGATCAGCCCCGGCCCGCCTGTCGCGGCGATACCATCGAGGTCGGAAAACCCGACGCCTGCCTGGTCCATCGCCCGTTGCACGATGCCATCGATATGATCGAGGTGGCTGCGCGCGGCAATTTCCGGAACGACGCCGCCATAGGGCCGGTGTTCGTCGATCTGCGAAAACACGACGCTGGACAGAATGCGGCGGTCTTCGCTGACCACGGAGGCGGCGGTTTCGTCGCAGGATGATTCAATACCGAGAACGATCATGATGGGGGCCCTTTTACCGTGCGGCAGGCCTGCCAGTCCATGGGCCTGCCGTCCCGTTCCGCCGCAAACCGCTCGGCCAGAAGCCTGCCGACATCGTAACCCCGCAGGACCAGTTCCCGTTCCGCGGCGGAGCCCTTCTCCCTGGCATTGAGATAGCCGGCGCCGATATATTTGCGCGAGGCCTCGAGGTCGCCCAGAAACCGCCGGTGCTGGTTCAGCAATTGCTCGTCCGTGAAGACAGGCGGGTTTTTCGCCGCTTTGACGGCGACCAGCAGGCAAAGGATGAAGATAATGGTGATGGCAGCAATCGTCAGCGCCATGCCGGAAAGGCCCGCTATCTGTTCGGTGATCGGTGACGGGCGGTTTGTAACATGCCCCGTGCGGCATGTCCCTTGCCGGCTTGCGCCCGTGGCGCCGAAAAGCGCTTTGAGGCCGGCCGCGAAGCGGGTACAGAAGGCGCATGACGCAGATACTGAAAATCGGGACGCGCGGGTCGCCGCTGGCGCTGGTGCAGGCAAATGACGTGCGGGATCGCCTGCTGGCGGCGCACAAGGGACTTCAGGTCGATATCGTCGTCATTCGGACGACGGGAGACCAGGTTCAGGACCGTCCCCTGGCGGAAATCGGCGGCAAGGGCCTTTTTACCAAGGAAATCGAGGAGGCGCTGTTCAGCGGCGATATCGACCTCGCGGTGCATTCGATGAAGGACGTCGAAACGCGGCTGCCGGACGGGCTCGGCATCTCCACGATCCTGCCGCGCGAAGACCCGCGCGACGCCTTCATTTCATTGCGGGCGCCGACGCTGGCCGAACTGCCCGCCGGCGCGATTGTCGGAACCTCCTCTCTGCGCCGCAAGGCGCAGGTTAAGTACCTGCGGCCCGACCTGGACGTCGTGCCGCTGCGGGGCAATGTCCAGACCCGGCTGGACAAACTGCATTCCGGTGACGTGGATGCGACCTTCCTGGCCTATGCCGGGCTGCGGCGGCTGGGTATGGCCGATGTCGCGACCCATCTGATGGATCCGGCGGAAATGCTGCCGGCGGTCGCGCAGGGGGCTGTCGGCATCGAAGTCCGGATCAACGATTCCGTCGTCCAGGCGTATCTGTTGCCGCTGAACGACGGGGAGACGGCGCGCCGGGTCCTGGCGGAACGGGCGATGCTGGCCGAGCTGGATGGATCCTGCCGCACGCCCATCGCGGCGCTGGCGGAATTCACCGGGCCGGATACGCTCCGGCTTCGCGGCCTTGTCGCCAGCCCTGACGGGACCACCGTGCACGAGGTCACCCGCGACGGTCCGGCGGCGACGGCGGAGGCAATGGGGGTCGACGCGGGACGGTCGTTGCGCGATCATATGGGGCCCGATTTTTTTGGCTGATGTTGACTGTTTTCAGCCGGGAGGACGCTATTCGCGCGCTCGTAACCAGACCGCTGGAAGATTCGGCCGCCCTTGTCGGCGCACTGGAAGGCCGCGGCATTGAGGTCTTTATCTGTCCGATGCTGTCGATCGTTCTGAATCGCGGGCCTGAACCCGATCTCGCGGGCGTTCAGGCCGTTCTCTTTACTTCGGCAAACGGGGTCCGCGCCTTCGCGAAGGTGGCGCCGCGCCGCGACCTGCCGGTCTTCGCGGTTGGCGACAGGACATCGGCGGCCGCCCGGGAAGCCGGATTCAGCACGGTTGAAAGCGCCGGCGGCGATGTCGACAGCCTGGTGCGGCTGGTGCGCGACAGGTGCACACCGGATTCAGGCGCGTTGCTGCATCCCGCGGGATCGGATGTGGCGGGCGATCTGGCTGGCCGGCTGGGAGCGGCGGGTTTTGCAGTTCGGCGGGCGGTCCTTTACCATGCGCAGGCGGCTACCGCGTTCAGTCCGGAGGTCGCGCTGGCGCTTTCGCAGCACCTGATCGATCTGGCATTGTTGTATTCGCCCCGGTCGGCGGCAACCTTCGTGTCCCTGGCCAGGCGCGCCGGACTTGAAAAGGCCTGTGAAAGGCTAGAGATACTCTGTTTGAGCAAGGCTGTTGCTGAAGCGGCCGATCCGATCATGTGGCGGCGGGTCATGATTGCGCCCCGTCCGGTACAAGACGCCCTTCTGGACACACTCGACGAAAGACTCCACAGGCAATGACCGACAACAGCGATACGTTTGACCAGGACGACCCGTTTCCCGATGCGGCGTCCATCATAGATGCCTTTGGCGGCGTGCGCCCCATGGCGTCAACGCTCGGCGTCGCCGCGACGACGATCCAGGGCTGGAAGAGCCGGGGCAGCGTCCCGCCGCCGCGGCGGCAGGAAGTCCGCGACGCGGCGGCGGCGGCCGGGATCGACCTGGACAACCTGCCGGAGTCGACCGGTGCCGCGGCGCCGACGGAAACGGAAGCGGTGTCGCAAGCCGCTGCTGCAGAACCGGGCGAACAATCCGTGGCCGCCGATTCACCGCCGGAGCCCGCCGCACCGCAGAAGCGCGGCGGCCAGGCTATCGCCTGGCTGGCCCTGATAGTCGCCGCCGGCGCGGGCATCGCGCTGGCAACGCAGCCGAAATGGGCGCCGCTGGTTTACGGACCGTCGTCGCAGGCGGTTCCGGAGGATGTTTTCACACGGCTGGACGCGCTGGAGGCCGAACCGCCCGGTCCCTCGCTCGGCCCCGTCACGGCGCGGCTCGATTCACTGGAGGCAGCGCTTAACGCGTTACCGACCGACAGCGGGCCGGCGCCTGAACTTTCGGCGCAGCTGGATCGACTGTCGCAGGACCTGGCGCAAGGCATCGCGAAGACGGAGCAGCTGGCGGCGCGTATCGGTGAATCGGAACGCAGCATCGCGGAAGTACGGGGCGATTCCCTGGCGGCATCTGAATCAATGAAGGCGGATATCGCCGCATTGAAGGCGGATTTCGCCGCTTTGCGCGAGGAGGTATCGACCCTCACCGGCAAAGTGACGGCATTGGACGCACGGGAAGCCGCGGTTGCGGGACGGACGACCGGGCTGGCGCTTGCCGTCGTATCGCTGGAGCGGGCAGTACTCGACGGCGCGCCCTTTGCCGGGTTGTTGACGGCAATCGAACGGCTGGCGGATGACGATCCGGTTGTGGCGTCGTCGATAGCGGTCCTGGCGCCGGATGCCGCGACGGGCATCCCGTCCGCGGCGACCCTGATCAAGCGGTTCGATGCGGTTGCGGCGACGCTCGGCGAGCCGCTTTGGGCGGAGACCGGCACCGGCTGGGTCGACCGGATGCTCCAGAAAGTCGACTCGGTTATCGCCGTACGGCGTATCGAGGACAGCGCGGGGAATATCCTGCCGGCGCGACAGGCGGAACTGGCCGTCGCGCGCGGCGACCTGCAGGCCGCCGTCGATGCGCTGGCGGATGCGACGGGTGCGGCCGCCGACTGGGTCCGGGATGCGAAGCGCCATATCGCGGCGGAAAGGGCGGTCGCGGCCCTGCGGGTTCATGCCGTTGAAATGCTGGGCAAGGGTATGGCCGAGTCGGGTGCGCCGCAATGATCCGCGCCGCATTCATCTTCGTCCTGATCGGTTGTTTCGTGTGGCTGGCGGTCTGGTTCGCGGGGAACCCGGGTTATGTGGATATCCGGATTGCCGGGCTGCAGATCAGGACACAGGCCGGAATTTTCGTGCTGGGACTCGTGGTCGTCATCGTCGTGGCGGCGGTGCTGTACCGGCTGTGGCGGTTCATCCGGTACGTTCCTGGCGGGTTGCTGGATCACCGACGGGCCGGCCGTCGCCAGCGCGGCTATCAGGCGCTGACGCAGGGCATGGTCGCCGTCGCCGCCGGCGATGCGGATGAAGCAAAGAAATTCGCCCGCAAGGCCGATGTACTGCTGAAGGAGCCGCCATTGACGATGCTGCTGTCGGCGCAGGCGGCGCAGCTGGAAGGCGACGAGGGCGCCGCCCGGCGGTATTTCGAGGAAATGTTGAAGAAGCCGGATATGGCGTTTCTCGGCCTGCGCGGGCTGCTCATGCAGGCAGTGCGGCGGGACGACAGGGGCGAGGCGCTGCGGCTCGCGGAGCGGGCGTTCCAGTTGCGGCCCGATACCCCCTGGGTGCTCACCCGCCTGTTCAGCCTGCAGGTCGCCGCCGGGAAATGGTCGGAAGCGAACGATACCACGCAACGGGCAGTCCGCGCCGGCGTCATCACACAGGATGCCGGCCGGCGGCGCCGGGCGGTGCTTGCCGTCGCGCTGAGCGATGCGGCCGCAAGAGCCGGCGATTCCGCCACTGCACTGAAACAGGCGCGCGTGGCGCATGACCTGGCGCCGGATCTGGTTGCCGCGACGGTCGTGTATATGCGTTGCCTGGCGGCGGCTGGAAAGATGCGGCGGGCGGTGAAACTGACCGAATCCGCCTGGGCGCTGGAACCGCATCCGGATATCGCCGCGGCCTATAAGGGGCTCGGCGGCGAAGACGAACCCCCGCTGGCACGCGTCAAGCGGTTCCAGCGGCTCTGCAGTATTCGGCCGGACCGTCCCGAAAGCCATTACGCCCTGGCCGAGGTCTCGCTGGCGGCGGATCTGTGGGGCGAGGCGCGCCGGCATCTGGAAACGGCAGCCGGCGACCGTCCGACCGCGCGCCACTGCCGTCTGATGGCGGAACTCGAGGAAAGGGAAACCGGCAATCTGGAAGTGACCCGCCACTGGCTAGACCGGGCGGTCTCCGCGCCGCCGGGCGAGGCATGGTATTGTTCGGAATGCGGCGCCGTCGCCGGTGCATGGGCGCCGTGCTGCGACAACTGCAGCAGCTTCGACAGCCTGAAATGGACTCTGCCGCCGGGCGCAGGCACCTTGCAGATTGCGCCGCCGGATAATGCGCCAACAGCGGCCGCTGCCGCACTGCCGGGAAAACTCAGCCCTGTCAGCCCGGCGACGTTGCCGGCCCGGCAACATTAGCGGCAAACCAGCCGCACGTTCGTGCCGCCATCCGCGCCGCCCGGTCCTGGCACAGCCTACACACAGAAAAAGGGCCGGCATCTTGTAATCTGCCGGCCCCAGGATAAGGGAGGAGAGAGAGCAACAGTGTGTGAACTGTTGAGCCGAAGTTTATCCGGCATTCGCGGATCGCGCAGTGACGGTAGTCACAAGCGCCGTTTTATTACCCGAGGACGGCTGCATCCCCGATTCCGGTCCGGCATGCGCCTGCGGGCTTGCGTTGTTGATCGACCCGGCCTATTTTGCGCGCCGATATGCCGCGTTAGCTCAGCTGGTAGAGCATCGCATTCGTAATGCGGGGGTCGGGTGTTCAAGTCACCCACGCGGCACCATTTTCCCAGTCCCCTTATTGGAACCCGGCCGGAGCGGCGGCGCTTTGATTGCGCTGGTCTTATGCGCGCGGCCATCCCGGCAAGAAAATTTTTTGCGGCGGGTCATTCCGGGAATTCTGAAGGTTCCGGTATACGGCCCCCGACGATTTATCGCGAGCCGAATGCGTTGCAGGACACCGCCGGATTCTTCAACGCCTTTACAAAGGTTTCTGCTGCGGATCAGGTTGCCTGTCCTGCTTCGCCATATTGTGTACCAAGCCTAACCAAGCACATGTAACACCTAAAAGTTGTCACACGCCACGCCCGAAATAGCACCTTACCGGCCAACCTGACCGTTTGTCGCCAGGTGTCTGGCCACGACGTCCTTTGCCAGACTGCGGCCCTTCCGTTTACAGTCCATCCCGCGGCGCGGTTGGACGAATATTCTGGGAGGGGTCGGTGGATTCGGAAGTGCTGGCGCGGGCGCTGCATGTGCTGGCGGTCGTGGTGTGGATCGGCGGCGTTGCCATGGAGACGCTGGCGGTCCTGCCGGCGCTGCGCCGCATGAAGGATCCGCATGCGGCGGGCCGGATGTTCGAGGATATCGAGCAACGCTTCGCGCCCTGGGCGCGGCTGGCGGTATTGCTGGCCGGGGCGACGGGTTTCTACATGTTGCACGTGCTGGACGCCTGGTCCCGCTATGCGCAGATCCAGTACTGGTGGATCCATGCCATGACCGCCATCTGGATCCTGTTTACGCTGGTGCTGTTCGTCCTGGAGCCGCTGTTTCTGCATGAATGGTTTCGCCGCCGCCTTGACCGGGACCCGGAAGGGACGCTGGCATCCCTGGCGCGGCTGCACTGGCTGCTGCTGTCGGTCAGCCTGGTGACGGTGCTGGGGGCGATTGCCGGCGCGCATGGCGTGCCGTTTTTTGAATGACGGGCAGGGGGACAGGTCGGTGAAATTCGGTATATTCGGCGGCGCGCGGTCGGCGCCCGGGATTGAGGACGGTTACCGCGAAGGCTATGACGCCTATATCGATTCGGTTATCGAAGCCGAGGATCTCGGCTTTTACAGCAGTTTTCTGGTGGAACACCATTTCAGCGGCATGGGGCAGGTGTCGGCCTCGCTGAACCTGCTGTCCTATCTGGCCGCAAAGACATCGGTCATCCGGCTCGGCACCGCCGTGGTTGTCCTGCCCTGGCACAACCCGGTGCTCGTGGCCGAACAGGCGGCGACGCTGGACCTGCTGTCCCGGGGGCGCTTCGATTTCGGCGTCGGCAAGGGTTATCGCCACAACGAATTCGCCGGGTTCTGCATTCCCATCGCGGAATCGACCGAGCGGTTCGAAGAGGCAATGACCGTCATCCGCAAGGCCTGGACCACGCAGGGCCGGTTTTCCCACCACGGCAAGCGCTGGCATTACGAGGATATCGTCCTGGAACCCGAGCCCGTGCAGCGGCCCCACCCGCCGCTATGGCTCGCCGCCGGGCGGCCGGAATCGCTGCGGTATGCGGCGCGCGAGCATTACAACCTGTTCCTCGACCAGTTCCAGACGCTGGAGGTCATATTCGAACGCTTGCGGATTTTTCGGGACGCGCTGGCGGCGGCGGGCCGGACCTACGACCCGCTGGGTGTCGGCGTGGCGCGGGGGCTGATGATCGCGGATACGGACGCCGCGCGCGAAGCCGCCATTGGCCAGCGCATCAAACAGCTGGAGGTAATGAATGCCTTCGGCCAGACGGCGGACGGCAGGGAGAAATCCAGCATGGTTTCGGATTCCGACCTGCGCAAGGCCGCCGTCGACGGCGTCTTGCTGGGCGCGCCGGACGCCATCGTCGAACGGCTGAAGCTTATGGAGGCGCAGGGCGTGGGATATGTGCTGCTGTCGTCGCGCGATCAGGAATCGCTGCGCCGCTTCGCCCGCGACGTGATGCCCGCCTTCGGTTAAGGCACCAGCCGGTAGCCGCCGGGTTCGGTCACCAGGATAACCGCATTGGACGGATCTGCCTCGATCTTCTGGCGCAGGCGGTAGACGTGGGTTTCCAGCGTATGCGTGGTCACACCGGCGTTATAGCCCCAGACCTCTCCCAGCAGCGTATCCCGGTCGACCGCCTTCGCGCCGGAACGGAACAGGTATTTCAGGATCGAGGTCTCCTTCTCGGTCAGGCGGACCTTCTTCTGCGACGCCTCATCCAGCAGCAGCTTGCCGCTGGGCTGGAACGTATAGGGGCCGATTGAAAAAACCGCGTCCTCGCTCTGTTCATGCTGGCGCAACTGGGCGCGCAGACGGGCGAGCAGCACGCCGAGCCGGAAGGGCTTGGTGATGTAGTCGTTGGCGCCGGCGTCGAGCCCGAGGATCGTATCCGCATCGGTATCCGCGCCCGTTAGCATGATGATCGGCACCTTGACACCGGCCCGCCGCATCAGCCGGCAGGCCTCGCGACCATCCATGTCCGGCAGGCCGACATCGAGCAGCACCGCGTCCAGATAGAGGTTTTTGACCTCTTCCAGCGCGTCGCGCGCCGTTCCGGAAACGACGGTCTCGAACTCCTCATGCAGCTGCAGCTGTTCGCACAGCGATTCACACAATACGGCGTCGTCATCCACGATGAGGATTTTCTTGCTGGCCACGGTACCCCCGATAGTCATGCCGCCCCGCCATGAGCAGCGGGTGCGCCAGTATATTATAGCATGTATCGGCGTGGCGTTTTGCCGCTGCGGGTTCAATTCATATAAATTGTTGTTGATCGCCCGGCAGGCAAGAGCGGTCGGCGTTATTGCGGCATCGCCAGCAGGTCCCGATGACCGACGGTGAGGCGCAGAATTCCCTTGTCCAGCGCCGCATGCCGCCGCGACCGCCAGCCGGACGCACCGTCGTAACCGGTGACCGCCGCCGCGATCCCGTCGATCATCGCCGCCGCGAGCGCCGGGTAATCGGGCCCCAGCCGCCAGGGCGTATCGGCCTGACGTACGGCAAATCCGGCGCTGGCCACGCGGGTCGCCATGGCGGCCGGCGCCGCCAGCCCCATGGCCGGTCCGAATCCCTTGTCGCGTCGCATATCGGCGGCAAACCGGTGTTCCACCGCCGGGTCGTCCGGATCGGCCGGCGCCCAGCAATGCCCGTCGCTCGCCGTCAGCGCCGCCAGCAGCGGGCGGGACCCCAGCAGCGCCACAAAGCGGGAGAACCAGTCTTCGGATACCAGATCGAACAATGCCGAGGCGCTGACGGCGTCGATGCCCGCAAGATCGATCGTGGCCGGATCGGCGGCGAAATCGAGCACCCGGCGGTCGAACACCGGCAGCGCGGCCCGGTCCAGCAGGGTTGGGTCCCCGTCGACAAGCACCCAGTCGATCCGCATGCCGCGCTTTTCGGCGCGGGTATTCAGGTACCGGGCGTTCGATCCCGTGCCCGCCCCCAGATCCATGATCCGGGGCCGGGGCGGCAGGCCATCGAGGAACGCATCGGCCAGCGCGGCGGACCGGGCGGCGATATCCGCGGGTTCGCGCAGCGCCAGCCAGTCAGCATCGAATCCTTCGGTCATGGCGTATTATGCGCCGGGACGAGTCCGAGCGCCTGAGTGAACTGCCGCGCCGCCGCCGGCCAGTCGGGCAACCGCGACCCGGCCGCCCGCGCGCCCGCGGCCTTTTCCGCGCGCAACGCCGGATCCGCGATCATCCGCGTCAGCGCCGCGACGAGGGCGTCGTGATCGCCGACCGGCACGATAATCCCGGCCATTGGCGGCACGGTGTCACGTACCGCGCCGTCGCCACTGGCGATCACCGGCAGGCCATGCGCCAGCGCTTCGGCAAAGGCCATGCCGTAGCCTTCGAGCGCGGAGGCCAGCACGAAAATATCCGCCGCGTCATAGGCCGCCGCCAACGCCGCCGCGTCCGCTTCGCCATGCAGCACGACCCGGTCGGCGAAACTCCGTGCCGCGATTTCGGTGCGAATGGCCGCCGTGACCGCCGGGTCGCGGTCCGCCGCGCCGAGGCAATCGAGCCGCCAGTCCAGTCCGGCGCAGTCCGCAAGGGCGGAAATCAACCGTATATGGCCTTTCCGGGCGATCAGGGTAGCGACGCAGAGCAGCCGCACCGGGCCGCCGTTCGAGCCCGTTGCCCGCGGGGCCGGGTCGGTGCCCGGCAGGACGGTGGCGAGCCGGTCCGCCGCGACATCGTAACCGGCCAGCATCCGGGCCGTCGCGGGGCTGGTCGTGATAATGCCGCCGACGTCGCGCAGCATGGCGCGTTCCAGCGCGAAAAGGGCGTCACGGGTACCGTCGTCGAGGCCGGATTCCGCCGCCAGCGGGTGATGGATCAGCGCCGTCAGCCGCAGCCGGTCCCGGTGATCCGACAGGGATTCCGCGAAGCCTGGCAGGGCGAGTCCGTCGATGACTATCCGTGTGCCGTCGGGCGCCGCGTGGAGAACGGAGTCGGCTGCTGATTTCGCAACCGGGTCGCATACCGGAAAGCGGCCGGGAAGCTCCACCAGCGTGACCGGCTGGCCGATTGCCCGCATACCGTCGATGATGCGCCGGTCGTACAGGGTGCCGCCGGTGCGTTGCTCGATCGAACCGGGAACAACGAAGATCAGCGATGCGCCATCCATATCAGCCCTGCAGCGGTGCGTCGTATCCGGCCCAGGCATCGGGATTTTCCCGCAGGACCACGCCCAGCGAAACGATTGTTTCATGCGCGTCGCCATCCAGCCGGCCGGCGCGGATGCCGCCGGCATAGCGGTCATGGATTTCCTTCGCCAGGACCTCGGTGGTGGAATTCCGGCCCGCGAATTCAGGCAGATCGTCCAGATTTCTGTACGCGTACGTTTCCAGTATTTCGCCGAGCAGCGTCGTTGCGCGGCCGATATCCGCGACAATCCCGTTTTCATCCAGTTTCGCGCGGCGCAGGGTCACCTCAATAACGAATGTTGCCCCGTGCAGTCGCTGGGCGGGGCCGAAGACCGCGCCTTTCAGGGAGTGGGCGATCATGACACTGTCGCGGACGGTAATGCTGAACATATTGAATTCCTGTCGTTTTTGAATATTACGGGTATGTTACGACGTGGCAGAGCGTGTCGCCGGGATTTTCCGCGAGCCGCGCCATGGTTTGCGGCAGATCCGCGAAAGCCGAGGTCTCGCTGAGCAGACAGTCGAAGGCCGGATCGCGCAGCAGTTCCAGCCCGAGCGCCATACGGTCGCGATGCGTACGGCGCGCGCGCCGGCTGGTCGCGACATGTCCGACCTGGCTGGACCGCAGGGTCAGCCGACGCGAATGAAACGCTTCGCCCAATGGCGCCGGCACCATCCGGTCGCCATACCAGCTCATTTCCAGCACCGTGGCCTCGAACCCCGCCAGGCCCAGCGCCGTTGTCAGCCCGGCCGGCGCGCCGCTGGCGTGCACCACGATGTCGCGGTCGCCGGCCGCCGTGGCGGGGGCGGCGAAACCGACGCCGAGTTTCGCCGCGATACCGGCCCGCGCCGGGTTGATATCGACCAGTTCGACCGACACGCCCGGCAGGCGCGCCGACAGGGCGGCGACGAAACAGCCGACGACACCGCCGCCGACCACCGCGATTCGGTCGCCGATGCGCGGCCCCGCATCCCACATCGCGTTGACCGCCGTTTCCATATTGGCGGCAAGCACGGCGCGGCCGTCCGGCACGTCATCGGGCACCGGGACCACCATTTCCGCCGGCACGATATAGCGGTCCTGATGCGGATGCAGGCAGAATACGCGCGTGCCGTCGCGTTCCAGCGCCCCGACCGACGCATAGCCGTATTTCACCGGCCCCGGAAAATCGCCGGCCTGAAACGGGCAGCGCATGACACTGTACTGACTTTCCGGCACCCGGCCCTGAAACACCAGCGCCTCCGTGCCCCGGCTGATGCCGCTGGCCAGCGCCCGAACCGCGACTTCGCCCGGTCCGGCGTCGCGACCGGGCGCCGTTCGGATTTCGCCCCGGCCCGGAGCCGCGACCCAGAAGGCGCGCTCATTCATGAAAACGGCATTCGAACATGACATCCTCGCCAAGGTCGAAACGGCGCGTCACGGGCCGCAGCCCCTCCGCCAGGCTGGTCACTTCCGGCAGCACGATGGCGGGCCGGCCCGATCCGATGATGAGCGGCGAAACCGTCACCTGCAACCGGTCGAGGCATTCCGCCTTGAGAAACCGCGACACGGTCACGCCGCCGCCTTCGATATACAGCCGTTGCAGCCCGCGCCCGGCCAGCGTGGCGCGAATCGCGTGTGGTGAGAGGCTTTCCGAATCCCGGGCGACGGGAACGATTTCCGCCGCGCCGTGGCGTGCGCTTCCATTCACCCGGTCCGGCGCGCAAAGCAGCAATGTCGGCGTGGCCTCATCCTGGAAAAGGCCCAGCGCCACCGGCAGGCGCCGTTCCGTATCGATCACGACACGGACGGGATTTTCCCCCTCGCATTCCCGCACCGTCAGTTGGGGGTCGTCATGCATCGCTGTTCCCGCGCCGACGATGATCGCGTCGAACAGGGCGCGCATGCGGTGGTTGTGCAGGATATCCGCCGAGCCGGTGACATAATGAGACGCGCCGTTTTCAGCCGCGATGCGCCCGTCGAGGCTTTGCCCCAGATGGCCGACCGTGAAGGAGCCCTGCGGCAGGCACAATGGCAGGTACAGCCGGAACAGCATGGCAACGGGTTCCGGCAGGCCGCCGTCGATCGTCACCGTGCCGTGCCGGTCGACGGCGGCCAGTTCCTTTGCGGTTGCGGGGTTCGCGCCGGAATAAACGGTCAGCGACTCAGATGTCTGATTTACGGTCCATGTCTTGCCGGCGGCGCAGGGTACCGCGCGACGGGACCGCCTTACGAAGGCCAAAATGACGCCCCAGGCTTCGTTTTCGGTAATTTTCGTATCCTTCCAACAACTCCGGCGCGACCCCCAAATCGCAAGGAAAACCAGTGCCCAAAACGGTGTTTCTGATTTCTCTTTACAGTTTCGCTACCGTTTTACTGTAGGCGACCATATATGAAGTACGACGGGACTTGAACGTCTATTGTGGACCGCAACAATGTATCGTGACCGACTGACGGCTTCCGGAAACCGCTGGCTACGCGTTTCCGCCATCGCCAACGATGCCCGCCTGATGGTCGCCCTTACGGCGCTGCCCGTCATTCTGCTGGGCGCCGCCGTACTGCCGACCTGGGATACCTTTATACTGACACTGGCGATGTACGGGCTGGCGGCAATCGCGCTGATGTTCTGCGCCGCGCGGGCGGGCCAGATGCTGCGGTTCGGCCACGCCAACCGCGTGACCTGGATCCGCGTGGCCCTGACCGTTATCGTCGCCGGAGCTCTGGCCGGAACCGACACCCCGACCCTCGTAAACTGGTGGGTTATCGCGGCGCTGGCGGGGGTCGCCCTGGCGCTGGACGGAATTGACGGGTATCTGGCGCGCCGCTACGCCGCGTGCACGACCTTCGGCGCCCGGTTCGACATGGAAACCGACGCAGCGCTGATTCTGGTGTTAAGCCTTCTGATCGGGCTCTCCGATAAAACGGGCCTGTGGATTCTCGCGGTCGGCGCATTGCGCTATATATTCGTCGCGGCGGGCTGGATCTGGCCAAGACTGACCCGCCCGCTGCCCTATAGCGCCTTCCGGCGCGCCGTTTGCGCGATTCAGGTCGGCGCGCTGGTGATATGCCTGCTTCCCGTGGTGACAAGCAACGCCGCGACCGTTATAGGCGGTATCGCCCTCACAATGCTGTGCTTGTCCTTTGGGCGGGACACATTATGGTTGGCTGCCGGGCCCGATCCCGAAGCCGGTCGGACCGCCGAACAGCAATACAAAGGTAACCGTTAAATCAGATGCCGCGTAATACCGAATCAATCTTTTCCGCACCCGTTTCCCTTCCCGGCGTAAACGCCATCAGCCGCGTGATCGGCGACCTGCGGCGGGGCCGGCCCGTCGTCCTGCGCGGCGGCAAGCTCGCGCTGCTCGTCGCGGCGGCGGAGTTCGGCATCGATCCCGCCATGTTGCGCGGGCTGAGCGGAAACGCGGTTTCCTGCGTGACGACCGCCCTGCGCGCAATCGCGCTCGGCCTCGACCCGATGGAGGCCAGGGCTGTTTCCATCATGCCGGCCGGCGGCCTGACAATCGCCAGCACGACCGAAATCGCCGGCGCGACGCTGAACAGCACGCGACCGGTCGTCACGATTTCGTCGTTCGGGCAGCCCCTGCAGGAATCCGCCGTCGATCTGATGAAATTTGCGCGGCTGCTGCCCACGGCGCTGACAACGGCGATTACCGGTGACGCGGCGGCTTTTGCGGCGCAGCATGATTTCCTGACCGCCGGCGCCGAGGATGTCGAGGGATACCGCTATGCCGCCGCCGAGCTGTCACTGTCCGAAATTGCCGCCGATATTCCCCTGGAAGGCGCCGAAAACGCCAGGTTCATCGCGTTCCGGCCGGCCGATGGCGGCAAGACCCACGTCGCCATCGTCATCGGCAATCCGGATCCTGCGGAGCCGGTCCTGACGCGGCTGCATTCGGAATGCTTTACCGGGGACCTTCTGGGCAGCCTGCGCTGCGACTGCGGCGACCAGCTGCGCGGCGCGGTGGATGCCATTGCCGCGGATGGCGGCGGGCTGCTGCTGTACCTGGCGCAGGAAGGCCGCGGTATCGGACTGGCCAACAAGCTGCGCGCCTACCGCCTGCAGGACAGCGGGTTCGATACCATCGACGCGAACGAGGAACTGGGCTTCGGCGCCGATGAACGGGTCTACGGGCCGGCGGCGGGCATGCTGCACCGGCTCGGCTTCAGCCGCATCCGGCTGATGACCAACAATCCCGCCAAGGTGTCGGCGCTGGCGGAACATGGCATCGAGGTCATCGACCGCGTGACCCATACGTTTCCGGCAAACGGCCATAACGAGCATTACCTCCAGACCAAGGCGGCGCGAAGCGGCCACCTGTTTTAGATCAGACCGTGGATTGCTGGAACCGGCACCGGCGATCCGCAAACCATGTGACTCTGATTGACCTTATGGAAAGGCGGCGCCCCTTCGCGCCTGACCGGCAGAACTCTCCGGCGAAGCGGGCAATATTTGCCAGCGGGCGGCGGCGGGCGGCGCGAAAGCTTCTGAAAACCCCGGTATCCGGGCATTCCCGCCATGGCATCGTGCTTGCACACGATTCCGGGTGGAGGAGTTTCCATGGTCGATGCCGTCATCTCGGGCGCCAGCCCGGCGTCCATTCCCGCCGCGAAACCGCCGCTGGCCAGCAATGGCAGGCCGCAGCAATTCTACGCGGACGGGTCCGCCGTACCCGATGTGATCGCCTATCATCACCGCCCGGAAGACCTCGGCATCGAAGGCATCATATCGCTGCCCGAGGCGAATCCGGAAGATTCCAGCTTCTTCGGCGAAGACGGCCTGACCTTCGGCGATTTTCTCGACATCATTAATCCGCTCCAGCATATCCCGATCGTCTCGACGATTTACCGCGCGCTTACCGGGGATGAGATTGCGCCCGGCGCCCGTATTGCCGGCGGCGCACTGTTCGGCGGCCCCATCGGCGCCGGCATCGCCATCGTCAACGCGGCCGTGGAAGCGTCGACCGGCGAGGATATCGGGGAAACGGTTCTTGCGGCGCTGACCGGTTCCGGTACCGCCGATGAGTCCGTGGCCGTCGCTGCCGCCGGCGCGGTTACGCCGGCCGGCGCAACCGTCAGCGCGCTGACGGCGGCGAATCCGGGTCCGGCGCTGCCCGCGTCGCCTTTACCGCCGGATACAACGCTGGCGCTGGCGCTGGCCCGAACCGCACCCGCCGCACACAACGCCGGGCGGCCGGAAACCGCGCCACCGCAGGCCGCTGCAATCACGCCTGCCGCAAGCCGCAAACCGTTCGGCGGCATGGGGGCGCTGCCCTTCACGCAGTTGCAGAACCAGACGGAAGACCCGGTCGGCGCTATTCTGCAAGCCCGCGCCGCCGTACCGGCCGCCGGACCGATCGCGGGCCTTGGCGGCATGGTGCAGACGCCCCTGGGACGGCAGGCGCCTGTTCCGAATATCAGTTCACGGCTGGCCGACAAACTGACCGCGCTGTCGGCGCAAACGGCGCCGCCGGACCGGATCGATAAAAAGCCGGATGAAAAAGAGGACAATCCGTTCGAGAATCGGGAAACCTCGGTAGCGACGCAGGACAGGCAGATCGTGCCGCCGGCCCTGATTCCACAGAACATGCTGGAGACGCTCGACCGGTACCGGCAGATGAAGCAGGCGGAGGTTTCGCCCGGTTGAGGCAGTCGCGCACAGCATTCCCCGAAATATCGGGATTGCGGTAGAGTATCCCCATGGATTTAAAGGTAATGGCGGACGGCACCCTGCAGGCCGGCGCGGCGCGTTTGCGATGTGCGCTGGGGCGGTCGGGCATCCGCGACGCAAAGACCGAAGGCGACGGCGCCACGCCGCGTGGCTGTTACGCGCTGCGGCGGGTCCTGTACCGGGCGGACCGGCTCCCGCCGCCGGAAACCGGTCTCGCGCTCGCGGCCATCGCCCCGCAGGACGGGTGGTGCGACGCGCCGGACGATCCGGCCTATAACCGGCCGGTAACGCTGCCCTATCCCGCCAGCGCGGAATCCCTGTGGCGGGATGACGGGCTGTACGATGTGGTCGTTGTTCTGGGTCACAACGACGATCCGCCCGTCGCCGGAAAGGGCAGCGCCATTTTCATGCATGTCGCCAGACCCGGATACGCCCCGACGGAAGGTTGCGTCGCGCTGGCGATTGACGACCTGCTGGACGTCCTGCGCCGATGCGGGCCCGGCGACAGAGTCTGTATCAGTGCGCCGGCCGGGTCCCGAAAATAGCCGTTCCGACTCGCACCAGGGTCGCACCGAAGGCAATCGCGATCCTGTAATCCGCGGACATGCCCATGCTGAGCCCCTTGAGATCATGACGTTTGGCGATCTCGCGCAGCAGGGCGAAATGCAGCGACGGTTCCTCGTCAAGCGGGGGGATGCACATCAGCCCTTCGACAGGCAGGCCGAATTCATCCCGGCATTGCGCAATAAAACTGTCGGCGTCTTCCGGCAGAATGCCCGACTTCTGGGGTTCGGCGCCGGTATTCACCTGGATATAGCAGGGCAATTGCCGGCCGCTGCGGTCGAATTCCCGCGCCAGGGCCTGCGCCAGGCGCGAACGGTCCACGGTTTCGATCGCATCGAACAGGGCGACGGCCTGCCGGACCTTGTTGGTCTGCAGCGGCCCGATCAGATGGATCCGCGCATCGGGGAATGCCGCTTTCAGTTCCGGCCATTTTTCCGCTGCCTCCTGCACACGGTTTTCGCCGAACACGCGATGGCCCGCGGCCAGTATGGCGCGCGACCGTTCGGCGGGGTGCCCCTTGCCGACGGCGACGAGCGTGACCGAAGCGGGATCGCGCGCGGCTTCCCGCGCGGCCTCGGCTATTTCGCGTCGGACATCGCTCAGCATGGCGGCGAAATCGATCGATTCAGTCATGTCCCGTAATCCTCCTGGCGGTGCGGCTGCCGGATTTTGGTTCGCGGTGGCAAGGAACCCGTTGCACGACATCCTGTGTATAACGACATTATGCTGGATATGACCCCGGATATTCAGGCATAAATCGTTCATGATAACATCTCTTTTGAAAATTGCGGCCGTTCTGGCCATCGCGTTGTCCCTGACCGCCTGCGAGAGTATCGGCCTCGTGCCCGATCCGCCGCCCCCGCCCGAGAATCCCGGCCCGTCCTCGGGAGCCAATGGCGGGTTGATCGAGACCCTGTTTGGCGGCAGCGACGCCGGCGCTGCCGGCGGCGGTAGTGGAATTGCGGTAAACAGCTTCCTCTGGCGCGCGTCACTCGATACGATGTCGTTCATGCCGCTCAGTTCGGCGGACCCGTTCGGCGGCGTCATCATCACCGACTGGTATTCGCCCCCCGAAGCGCCGAACGAGCGCGTCAAGGTGAACATCTATATCCTCGACCGGCAGCTCCGCGCCGACGGATTGCGGATTTCGGTCTTCCGCCAGATGCTGTCGAGCAACCAGTGGCAGGAAGCGGCGGTGGACCCGGAAACGGTCCAGGATCTGGAGAATGCGATCCTGAAGCGTGCGCGGGAATTACGGATCACCAATAACCGCAGCAATTGACGCCGGGTGCAAATCCGCCCTGCGGCGCCGCCAGCGGATCGCCGGTTAAGGAAAAACAGCAGACCATGAGTCGTTACAACGTCAGGGAAAACGAAGCCAAATGGCAGCGCGTTTGGCAGGACCGGCGCGTTTTCGAAGTTTCCGAAGACTCCCGCCGGGAAAAATATTATGTTCTTGAAATGTTCCCGTACCCGTCGGGCCGGATTCATATGGGCCATGTCCGCAATTACACGATGGGCGATGTAACCGCGCGGTTCAAGCGCGCGCAGGGATACAACGTCCTGCATCCGATGGGCTGGGATTCATTCGGGCTTCCGGCGGAAAACGCCGCATTCGAGAACAACGTCCATCCGGCCAAATGGACGCGCGAGAACGTCGCCGCCATGCGCGATCAGCTCAAATCGATGGGGCTGTCGATCGACTGGAGCCGCGAAATCTCAACCTGCGAGCCGGAATACTACGCCTGGGAACAGAAGATGTTCCTCGACTTCCTGCAGGCCGGCCTGGCCTACCGCAAGGAATCCTGGGTTAACTGGGACCCGGTCGAAGACACCGTTCTGGCCAATGAACAGGTCATCGACGGTCGCGGCTGGCGCTCGGGCGCGGAGGTCCAGAAGAAGCTTCTGTCGCAATGGTTCTTCAGGATCACCGATTTTGCCGACGACCTGCTGGAAGGGATCGGAACGCTGGACCGCTGGCCGGAAAAGGTCCGGCTGATGCAGACCAACTGGATCAACCGTTCGGAAGGGGCGAAGGTGTTCTTCGCGCTGGACGGACGCACCGACCGGCTGGAGGTTTTCACCACGCGGCCCGATACGCTGTTCGGCGCGTCGTTCTGCGCCCTGTCGCCCAACCATCCGCTGGCCGTGGAATGCGGCGCGAACGACCCGGCACTGGCGGAATTCCTTGCCGAATGCGGGCGCATGGGCACCAGCGAGGCGGCCCTGGAATCGGCGGAAAAGAAGGGTTACGACACCGGATTGCGCGCCAGGCACCCGTTCAGGGACGGTGTGACCCTGCCGGTCTATGTGGCGAACTTCGTGCTGATGGAATACGGCGCCGGCGCCATTTTCGGCTGCCCGGCCCATGACCAGCGCGACCTGGATTTCGCCCGGAAATACGGTCTGCCGGTGGTCCCGGTCGTCTGTCCGCGGGACGCCGACCCCGCGAGTTTCGCGATTGGCGACGAAGCCTATGTCGATGACGGCACGCTGATCAATTCCGGCTTCCTGGACGGCATGGACGTCAAAACAGCGTTGTCGACCGCCGTCCGCACTCTCGTGGAACAGGGCGATGGCGAAGGGACGGTGAATTACCGGTTGCGCGACTGGGGCGTTTCCCGGCAACGCTACTGGGGCTGTCCCGTTCCCGTGATTCACTGTCCGGATTGCGGTATCGTTCCCGTACCCGCAAGGGATCTGCCCGTGACATTGCCGGAGGATGTGACCTTCGACGCGCCGGGCAATCCGCTGGACCGGCACCCCACCTGGAAACATGTGAACTGCCCGGCCTGCGGCGCCGCCGCGACGCGCGAGACGGATACCTTCGACACCTTCGTCGAATCCTCCTGGTATTTCGCGCGGTTCTGCGGGCCGGTCGCCGATGCGCCCTTTCCCCGCGCGGCGGTCGATTACTGGCTGCCCGTCGATCAGTATATCGGCGGGGTCGAGCATGCGGTCCTGCACCTGCTCTATGCCCGGTTCTTTACCCGGGCGTTGCGAAAGTGCGGTTATCTGGGCGTGGACGAGCCTTTTGCCGGGCTGTTTACCCAGGGCATGGTGTGCCACGAAACCTACCGTAGCGAGAAGGGCGGCTGGTTGTTCCCCGATCAGGTGTCGGCGGACGCGGATGGCCGCATGGTCGACGTTGGCTCGGGCGCGCCCGTCACTGTCGGGCGGTCCGAGAAGATGAGCAAATCACGGCGCAACGTCGTCGATCCGGAAGTCATCCTGGAGACCTATGGCGCGGATTCCGGCCGGCTTTTCATGATGTCCGACAGTCCGCCGGAGCGCGACCTGGAATGGACCGAGGCCGGCATCGAAGGCGCCTGGCGTTACGTCAACCGGGTCTGGCGCCTGATCGTCAGCCCCGATGCCCCCGTCGCGCCACGGGGCGCGGTTCGGCCCGCAACCCTGGATGAAGCCGCCGCAAAGATGGAGCGGATTATCCATCGCTCGATTTCGGAAGTAACCGATTCGCTGGAACAGTTCCGGTTCAATCGCGCCGTGGCGCTGGTCCGTGAACTCACCAATGCCCTGGGCGATTTCAACGGCGATGCGCCGGGCCATGACTGGGTTCGGCGTTTCGGGTTCGAAACGACCGTTCAGTTGCTCGGCCCGATGATGCCGCATCTGACGGAGGAATTGTGGCAGGAACTGGGATATTCTCAACTGCTGGCGGATACGCCCTGGCCCCGGGCAGACCCGTCGATGCTGGTCGAGGATACGATCACCATTGCCGTACAGGTCATGGGCAAGCTTCGTGGCACGATCGACATGCCGCGGGACGCGGACAAGGCGCTGGTGGAGAAATCGGCGCTCGCGCTGGAGCAGGTTCAGAAGATCACCAATGGGGTTACACCGAAGCGGATAATCGTCGTGCCGAACAAGGTCGTCAATGTGGTCGTCTGACCGCTATTCGGCACGTGGCGGCGCCCTGCTTGTCGCCCTCGCGTTGCTGGCGGGCTGCGGGTTTCAGCCGTTGTACGGAACCACAGCCTCGAGTGGCGGCGTGACCGAACAGTACCAGCAGATTCACGTGGATCCGATCCCCGACCGGATCGGACAGCAGATCCGCAATTTCCTGCTCGACCGGCTGAACCCCTACGGGCAACCCGCGCGCCCGGCATACCGTCTGACCGTCGAACCAACCATATCCATTACGGAACTCGGCATCAAACGGGATGAAACGGCAACTCGGGCGCTGCTGCTGCTGCATGTGCGGTATTCCCTGCTTGAATCCGCCACGGATCGGGAACTGTTCGCCGCTTCGGCGCGATCGACAAACAGTTTCAATATCGTGGATTCGGAATTTGCGACGAAGAGCGCCGAAAACGACGCTCTTGAGCGCGCCGCGCGCGAGGTCAGCGAGGCGATCCGAATCCGTCTCGGGATATTCTTCAAGACAGGCGAATAGACGGGAGAAGGGCATGAAGGTTGCGGTCGGGCGGATCGATGCTTTTTTGCGCGCACCGGATAGCGCCGCCCGCGCCATTCTGGTCTATGGTCCCGATACCGGACTGGTCCGCGAACGGGCGGATATCCTCGCCCGGACCGTTGTGGCGGATATTGCAGACCCTTTCCTGGTCGCCGAACTGTCGCCGTCGCAGCTTCGCGATATCCCGACGCTGATCGCGGACGAGGCGGCGGCGATTGCCCTGACCGGAGGACGCCGCGTCGTCCGGATTCGCGAGGGGACCGACGCCATCGCGGTCCCGCTGGAACAGTTTCTGGAAGACTCGCCCGGCGACGCGCTTGTCATTGTCCAGGCCGGCGATATCAACCCCCGCGCCGCCCTGCGGAAGATTTTCGAGGCCGCGCCGAACGCGGCCGCCATTCCCTGTTACGTTGACGACGAACGCGCGCTGGAACGGGTCATCCGCGATACGCTGGCCGCGGAGAAGATACGCGTCACCCCGGACGCCATGGCGTACCTCTGCGCCAATCTCGGCGCCGATCGCGGCCTCAGCCGGTCCGAACTGGAAAAACTGGCGCTGTATGCGGGGCCGGGCACGGAGGTGACCCTTGCCGACGCCGCCGCGGCCGTCGGCAATTCCAGCGCGTTATCGCTGGACAACGTCGTCATGGCCGCGGCCGGCGGCGATGCCATGGCCGCGGATCGCGCCCTGACCCGCAGCTATCAGGAAGGCGTCAACCCGGTCACGGTGTTGCGGGCCTTGGCGCGGCACCTGATAAGGCTTCAACTGGCGCGGGCGCATATCGATTCCGGCGCGGCTCCGGACGTGGCCGTAAAGGCAATACGGCCGCCGATCTTCTTCAAGGCGGTCCCATCGTTCCTGAGCCAGTTGCGCGGCTGGAACATGGGCCGGCTGGCGCAGGCCCTTAGTCTGGTTCTGGAAGCGGAACAGCAGTGCAAGCGAACCGGTGCGCCGGCCGAATCCCTGTGCAGCCGCGTGACCCTGCAGATTTCCCGCCTGGGCGCCCCGCGGGCGCGCGGTTAGATCAGATCGTGGTTTGTTGAAATCGCCTGTGGCGATTCGACAATCACGTGAATCTGACCTATCTTATTGAAAATAGAGCACATCAGGAATCGGCGCCGCGGTGATGCCGGGGACCATGGGTCAGCCGGTGCAGCACATCGTCCAGCTGGTCCAGGGTTTCGTAGTCAACTTTCAGCGATCCGCCCTCGCCGCGTATCTGGATACTGACCTTCAGCCCCAGAAGCTGCGACAGGTTGTTTTCCAGCGCCGCTGTATTGGGGTCCTTGTCCGGCAGGCGCCGGGCGCGGGCCGTCGCCGGTTTTCCCGACTTTGCCAATTGCTCCGCCTGTCGGACGTTCAGCCCGCGCTGTACGATCTGCCGCGCCAGGTCTTCGGGATTTTCCGCCGTTACGAGCGTACGCGCATGCCCCGCGGACAGGACGCCCTCGTTCACCTGCTCCTGCACCCGCGCGGGCAGGGTCAGCAGCCGCAGCAGATTGGCGATGTGGCTGCGGCTCTTGCCGACAGCCTGCGCCAGGGCGTCCTGGGTATGGTTGAATTCGTCCATCAGCCGCTGATAACCGCGCGCTTCCTCAATCGGCGTCAGGTCCTCGCGCTGGATATTCTCGACCAGCGCGATTTCCAGTGCTTCCCGGTCGGTCAGCTCCTTGATGACCACCGGAACCTCGCGCAGCAATGCCTGCTGCGCCGCGCGCCAGCGTCGTTCGCCGGCGACAATTTCGTACGCGTTCGGCTGTACCGGGTGCCGGCGCACCAGCAATGGCTGCAGGATGCCCTTTTCGCGGACCGATTCCACCAGCGCCGCGATGGAGTCTGACTCGAATCGTTTCCGGGGCTGGCTCGACCCCGGGTGCAGCAGTTCGACCGGCACCGTCTTGGAGGTCCGTAACCGGTCGAGCGACGCGTAATCCTCCTCCTCGTCACCGAGAAGGGCCGAAAGGCCCCGGCCCAGGCCGCGCCGCCTGGCTTCGTCCGCCGCCATCATGCCGCCGCTTTCCGTTCCCGGCGCAGCATTTCGCCCGCCAGATGGATATAGGCCTGGCTGCCGGCGCAGCGCCAGTCATACAGCAGGACGGGCCGGCCATGCGACGGCGCCTCGGAAACCCGTACATTCCGGGGGATGACAGTGCGGTAGACCTTGTCGCCGAAATGTTCGCGCACATCGGCCGCCACCATATCGGACAGGTTGTTGCGGCCGTCATACATGGTCAGCACGACCCCCTGGATCTCAAGGGCCGGGTTGAAGGCGCGCCTGATCCGCTCGATGGTGCGGACCAGATGGCTCAACCCCTCCAGCGCGTAATATTCGCATTGCAGCGGCACCAGCACCGCATCCGCCAGGCACAAGGCATTCAGCGTCAGCAGGCCCAGCGCGGGCGGGCAGTCGATCAGCACGAAATCATAGTCGAAACAGTCCGGCCGGATCGCGTTGACCAGCCGATATTCCCGTTCCGGCATCGAAATCAGCTCAAGCTCGGCGCCGGCGAGATCGACGGAAGAGGGAATGATCGCGAGACCGGGAACAATTGTGTCGCGCACCGCGTCCGCCAGTTGCGCATTGCCCAGCAACAGGTCATAGGTCGTGACGCTGCGCGCATTACGTTCGATACCGAGCCCGGTGCTCGCATTACCCTGCGGGTCGAGGTCGATAATAAGTACTTTCTTGTTTGTCGCCGCCATCGCGGTCGCGAGATTGACCGTCGTCGTGGTTTTGCCGACGCCGCCCTTCTGATTGGCGACCGCCAGGATACGGGTGCGCTTCCCTGTCGTCGGTGCCGGGGCCGTGACGGAGGCCGGCGCCAGATCTTCAATGAGGGTGGACACGGGATATAGCCTCCAATCGCACAATACTGCCTTCGGGATCTGTCAGGCTGGAAAAGATATCATACGTAATGTTCCATCTTTTTTGCGTTTCCGTCAATTCATCATCGACACGGCGCCCTTTCAAAAAGAGACAGAGAGTGTCGGATGTCACAAAGGATTCGGCATATTCCAGAAGAATTGGCAGAGGCGCAAGGGCCCGCGCCGTGACAACATCCGCTTTCCAGCCTGTCAGCGCCTCCGCGCGGGCCGTATGAACCGTCACGGGCGCCCCCGTAATACGCGCGGCCTCGCGCAGGAAAGCGCCTTTTCGGTGGTTCGATTCGATCAGATGGGTTTCGGGCATGCCCATGATGGCAAGCACCATGCCGGGAAAGCCCGCGCCGCTGCCGAAATCCACCAGGACCCGCGCGTCCTCGGGGATATGTCGCCGCAATTGGGCCGAGTCGAGCATATGGCGGGTCCACAAATCGTCCAGGGTCGACGCGCCGACAAGATTGATTCGCTTCGACCATTTCCGTAGCAGGTCCGCATAGGCGGCGAGCCGGTCAAGTGTTTCACGTGAAACATCGGTGGCGGCCCGGAATGCCGCCAAACCGGATTCGTCAGACACGGGCGGCGCCGCGCTGGACATATCGCAGCAGGGCAATCGTGGCCGCAGGCGTCACACCGGAAATCCGCGCCGCCGCGCCCAGTGTACGCGGCCGTGCCGCCTGGAGTTTCTGCCGCACTTCCGTGGAAAGGCCGCCGACCGATTCGTAATCGATACCGGACGGCAGAACGAGCTGGTCGTCACGCCGGTAGGCGAGGATATCCGCGTCCTGTCGCGCCATATATCCGCTATACCGCCCGTCGATGGTCAGCTGTTCGGCAATCTCCGGCGCAAGCGATCCCAGCGCCGGCCAGATACCGGCCAGCCGGTCGAGATCGATCTCCGGAAATCCGAGGAGCGCCGTCACGTCCCGGACCACGCCATCCGCCTTCACCGCGATGCCGTGCCGGGCCAGCATGTTTGGACTCGCCCGCAGGGACCGCGCCAGGTCGCGCGCCGCCGCCAAAGCCCGCTCCTTGCGATGCCATGCCGCGAGCCGGACCTCCGACAGGCAGCCGATAGCCGCGCCGATCGGGCTCAGGCGCTGATCCGCGTTGTCCGCCCGCAACCGCAACCGGTATTCGGCCCGAGAGGTGAACATGCGATAAGGTTCGTTCGCGCCTCGGGTGACGAGATCGTCGATCAGGACCCCGATATACGCATCGGCCCGGTCCAGGATTAAAGGCTCCCGCCCCGCGACGGCCAGCGCCGCATTCAGCCCCGCCATCAGCCCCTGCGCCGCGGCTTCTTCATACCCCGTCGTACCATTAATCTGCCCCGCAAAATAAAGCCCCGGAATCTTGCGGGTCTCCAGCGAATGGTTCAACGCGCGCGGATCCACATAGTCATATTCAATCGCATACCCCGGCCGGATCATGACCGCATTTTCCAGTCCCGAAATCGTCTTCAGCAAAGCCAGTTGCACGTCACGGGGCAGGGAGGTCGAAATTCCATTTGGATAGACCGTGAAATCGTCCAGCCCCTCCGGCTCCAGGAATATCTGATGCCCGGACTTGTCAGCGAAGCGGACGACCTTGTCCTCGATCGACGGGCAATAGCGCGGACCGGTGCCCGCAATCTGGCCGGAATACATTGGCGCGCGATCAAGGTTTGCCCGGATCAGGTCATGGCCCGCAGGGGTCGTCGTGGTGATATGGCAGTTGACCTGCCGCTGCGTGATGCGATCCGTCAGGGTCGAAAACGGTACCGGCCTGTCGTCGCCAGGCTGTACGGTCAGCCCGGTATAGTCGATGGTACGGCCATCCAGCCGCGGCGGCGTCCCGGTCTTCAGCCGGCCGAGCGGAAACCCGAACCGGGCCAGCGTGGCCGACAGGCCGGTGGACGGCGCTTCGCCGACACGGCCGGCTGGAATTTTCTCGTCACCGATATGAATCAGCCCGCCCAGAAACGTCCCCGTTGTCAGCACGACTGCCCGGGCCGAAAGACGCGCCCCGTCTGCCGTGACGATCCCGCAAACCCGGCCGCTATCGTCGAGCAGCAGGTCCTCTACCGCCGCTCCCCGGATTTCAAGGTTCGCCTGCAGGGCGATGCCGTCCTGCATCGCCTCGCGATACAGCTTGCGATCCGCCTGGGCCCGGGGACCGCGCACCGCAGGACCCTTTCGCTGGTTCAGCATCCGGAACTGGATACCGGCACGGTCGATGACGCGGCTCATAACCCCATCCAGCGCGTCGATTTCGCGGACCAGATGCCCCTTGCCGAGGCCGCCGATGGCCGGGTTGCACGACATTTCGCCGATGGTTTCCGGCCTGTGCGTCGCCAGCAGGGTCCGCGCGCCAATACGCGCCGCGGCTGCCGCCGCCTCACACCCGGCGTGACCGCCACCCACAACAATGACATCCCAATGTAACATGGCGCGCAATCTACTGCCGGTCCCAAAACAAGTCAAAGCCCTGATGGCGCATTCAAACCGCCAATTGTTTCACGTGAAACACCATCGCGCTCACTTGCCGATACAGAACTCCCGGAAGATCACATCCAGCAGATCCTCGACATCCACCGTCCCGGTGATCCGCCCCAGCGCCCGCACCGCCAGCCGAAGATCCTCCGCCGCCAGTTCCGGCAACGGCGCCGACGCGGCCCGGACCAGCGCATCCCGGCAATCCTCGATCGCCCGGCGATGGCGAACCCGGGTGATCATGGGCGCGCCGGAGACGTCAAAGCGATCCGCGACGGCCTTGCCAAGTACCGCCAGCAAACAATCGATTCCGGCGCCGCTACGGACCGACACCGGACACACGGCGAGGGCAGGGGACGCGAAGACCGGATCCTCCCTTACCGGACAAAGATCGATCTTGTTCACCACGAGAATGGTATCCCCATCGACCAGATCGGCCGCCCCGAATTCCGCCGGCATCGCCGCGTCGCAGACGACCAGTTTCAGGTCCACATCCCGCGCCCGCGCCCGCGCCCGCAGCACCCCTTCGGCCTCGACCGCATCGCCGGACTCCCGGATCCCGGCGGTATCCGCCAGCACCACGGGAAAACCGCCCATATCCAGATGCACCTCGACAATATCCCGCGTCGTCCCCGCCTGGGCTGACACGATCGCCGCGTCGCGCCGAGACAACAGGTTCAGCAGGCTCGACTTCCCGACATTGGGCGCGCCGAGAATCGCGATCTGGACGCCATCACGAAGCCGTTCCCCGCGACGATTATCCGCTAAATGTAGGGATAGTTCATCGGTGACGCCCAATATACCCTGTTCGGCAGCGGTCATGACCGACTCCGGCAATTCCTCGTCGGGAAAATCGATCAGCGCCTCGACATGCGCCAGCACCCGCACAAGGCGGGCCCGCCAGCCCTCATACAGTGCACCCAGGGCGCCGCTGCTCTGCCGCAACGCCTGTCGCCTCTGGGCTTCCGTATCGGCGTCGATCAGGTCGATCAGCCCCTCGGCTTCGGTAAGATCGAGCTTCCCGGCAAGAAACGCGCGCCGGGTAAAATCACCGGGCCCCGCCATGACCAGATCCGGTTGCCGCGACAGCGCGGCGAGCACCCCCCCGATAACCGCCTGGCCGCCATGAATATGCAGTTCCAGCACATCCTCGCCCGTAAAGCTCCCCGGCGCCGGGAACCAGAGCGCCAGACCGTCGTCCAGCGCATCGCCGCTGTCCGGATCGCGCAGCCGGACCCTCGTCGCAACCCGGGGCGCCGGCAGCGGCCTGCCCGAAAAGGCTGTACAGGCCGCGCCTGCCGACGGACCGGACAGCCGTATGACGGCAACGCCGGCGCGGCCGGATCCGCTCGACAAGGCGAAGATGGTGTCACTCATGGAAACGGCCGCAAACTGCCCTATTTGTCGCTCTTGCCGCCGGAAAACTGAGACCAGAACGCCTTCTGCATCTGTTCGAGTCCCTGGACGCCGGCCGGCAGCCACGCCTTCAGCAGGGCCTCCGTATCGCGCCCCGCCAGCGCGTCCGACAGCCGGTCCTGAAGCTGCAGCATCAGGGCTTCCTGCATCGGCGCGACATCCGGAAGACCGAGAAACTGGCGCGCCTCATCGGGCGTGCAATCAACTTCTATCTGGAATTTCATAGCCGATATCCTCGCAGTCCATTATCAAAGGTTTGTGTGCCCGGTCGATTTTACCGCCCCGTTCCAGTACGATAACAGGGATATGGCCCGCCGGGTCGAAAAACGATGATACCTCTATATATAGCATGAGAGGGTGCATCTTTAATCGCCCATCCGCTGCCTGCAAGGAAACCGTCTTCCATGACACGCAATTACCTCGCCGAGGAAACCAGCCCGTACCTCCTGCAACACAAGGATAACCCGGTCCACTGGCGACCATGGGGCGAGGAGGCGCTGGCCGCGTCGAAGGAAACCGGAAAACCGATCCTCTTATCTATTGGTTATGCCGCCTGCCACTGGTGCCATGTGATGGCGCATGAAAGTTTTGAAAACGCCGACATCGCTTCTGTCATGAATGAGCTGTTTATCAACATCAAGGTCGACCGCGAGGAACGGCCCGATATCGACGTGATCTATCAGGCCGCCCTCCAGATGCTCGGCGAACAGGGCGGCTGGCCCCTGACGATGTTCCTGAACGATGCGGGCGAACCGTTCTGGGGCGGCACTTACTTTCCCGCGACACCCCGTTTCGGCCGCCCGGCCTTTACCGATGTCCTGAAGGGGATCGCCGGCGTCTACAGGGAAGACCCCGAACGGGTCCGGAACAACACAACCGCGCTGGTTGATGGCCTGAAGCGTCTGGGCCAGTCGGAATCCGGCGGCGAAATCCCGTCCGCCCGCATGAACATGGTCGCCGAACGGCTGGTCCGCGAAGTCGACCCTGTGCATGGCGGTATCGGCGGCGCCCCGAAATTCCCCCAGCCTTCCTTCCTCGAACAACTCTGGCGCGCCTATAAACGCACCGGCCAGAAAACCTATGCGGACGCGGTGCTGCTGTCGGCGGTCCGGATGTGCCAGGGCGGCATCTACGACCATTTGCGCGGGGGCCTGGCCCGTTATTCGACCGACGAGCGCTGGCTCGCGCCCCATTTTGAAAAAATGCTGTACGACAACGCGCAGCTGGTCGATCTGCTGACATTGCTGTGGCAGGAAACCCGCGATCCACTGTTCGCGCAGCGCGTCGCCGAAACAGTCGACTGGGTCTTGGGCGATATGACCGACCCCGACGGCGCCTTCTACAGCTCCCTGGACGCGGACAGCGAAGGCGAGGAAGGCAGGTTCTGCGTCTGGTCCGAGGCGGAAATCGATGCCGCGCTGGGCCCCGACGCGACACTGTTCAAGAAATACTACGACGTTTCCGCCGCAGGAAACTGGGAAGGCCATAACATACTGAACAGGCTGAATAATATTGAACTGGCCAATGACGAAATCGAAGCCATCCTGGCTTCCTGCCGGCGCACCCTGCTAGCCATCCGCGAGGCCCGGATCCAGCCCGGCAAGGACGACAAGGTCCTCGCGGACTGGAACGGCCTGATGATCGCCGCGCTGGTGAACGCGGGGGCGGCATTCGGGCGCCAGGACTGGATCGACGCCGGCGCCCGCGCCTTCGCCTTCGTACATGACCGGATGAGCGTCGACGGCAGGCTGCGCCACGCCTGGCGCGCCGGAAAACTCAATCACCCGGCCACGCTGGACGATTACGCGGCAATGTGCCGGGCAGCGCTGGCCCTGTCCGAGGTCCGCGGTGACCCGGCCTATCGCGCCGCCGCGACGGCCTGGCTCGAAATCGTCGAACGGCATTACGCCGATACGACGGGCGGCGGTTACTTCCTCGCGGCGGACGATACGCCCGGCCTGATCGCCCGCACCAAATCGGCCGCGGATAATGCGGTGCCGTCCGGCAACGGGATGCTGACCGCGGTGTTCGCCCGACTGTACTACCTGACCGGCGACAAGTCGTACCTGGACCGCGCGCAGGGCATCATCGCCGCTTTTTCGGGCGAACTGGACCGCAACGTCTTTCCGCTCTCGACCCTGCTGAACGCCAACGACCTGCTGCGCAACGCGGTACAGGTCGTGATTGCCGGTGCGCCCGATGCCGACGATACGCAGACATTGCGCCGTGCCGTGACCGATGTCTGCCTGCCCAACCGCATCCTCACCGTTCTGCCGCCGGATACCGACCTGCCTGCCACCCATCCTGCCCATGGAAAGGGCATGGTCGACGGCCGGCCCGCTGCCTATGTCTGCCAGGGCATGATCTGTTCACCGCCCCTGACCGACGCCGGCGACCTCCGGACCGACCTCGCTACCCGGTAGAGAGCCCGGAGATGGAAACCATTGTCCTTCACAGCCCTGTCGGCCCCGTTCATGTGACGGCCGATGCCGCCGTCATCCACAGGATCTCAATCGGTACCGGCCCGGCGGAAACCCGGGAAACATCGCTGCTGCGCCGCGCCGCGGACCAGCTGACCGGCTATTTCGCCGGCGCCGCCCGGACATTCGACCTGCCGCTTGTCCCGCCGGAAACCCCGTTCCAGGTCAGGGTCCGCGCAGCCATGATCGCCATTCCCTATGGCGAGACCATCTCCTATGGCGCCCTCGCGAAGCAGATCGGCGGCGTCGCCCGCGCCGTGGGTCAGGCCTGCGCCCATAACCCGGTCCCGATCATCGTCCCGTGCCACAGGGTTCTCGCCGCCGGCGGCGCCATCGGCGGCTTTTCCGGCGGCGACGGGACACCCACGAAACGCGCACTCCTCGCGCATGAGGCCGGCGCTATCTTCGCGTGAATCGCTGCAACAGGATGACATCGTCCGATCACGGCGATACTCTGCCGGAGGGTTATCCAAAGACGGAAAAAGACGGGAGACCAAACGCATGCCTGACATCACGATACACGGCCCCGATGGCGACTTTTCAGCCTATCTGGCGATGCCTTCCGGCGGACAAGGACCGGGCATTATCGCCATCCAGGAAATATTCGGCGTCAATGCCGATATGCGCGCGCACTGCGACCGGTTTGCCGCCATGGGCTATATCGCAATCAGCCCCGACCTCTTCTGGCGCCAGGAACCTGGAATCCAGATTACCGACCAGAGCGAGGCGGAATGGCAGCAGGCCTTCAAGCTGTACCAGGGCTTCGATGTGGACAAGGGCGTCGAGGACCTGAAGGCGACGCTGGCCCATCTGCGCGGCGTCGACGGCTGCAACGGCAAGGCCGGCACGGTCGGTTTCTGCCTCGGCGGGCTGCTGGCCTATCTCATGGCCTGCGAAACGGACGCGGATTGCAACGTCAGTTACTACGGAGTCGGCATTAACGAGAAGCTGGATCTGGCCAAAAAGATCACAGCGCCGACGATCCTGCATATTGCCGAAGAGGACGAATTTGTCGACACGGCGGCGCAGGACGCCATCAAAAAAGGCCTGGCCGGTCATCCGGACGTGACCTGCTACAGCTATCCGGGCGTCAATCACGCCTTTACCCGAAACAACGGCGTCCACTACGACGAAGCCGCCGCGAAACTTGCGCATGACCGGACGGCGGCGGCTTTTTCCGCGGCGCTGCGCTAGCTCCGTGTAAGTTTACAGACCAGACAAGCAGGCCAACAGACAGGGAATATCCATGACGCACGCAATACGCATTCACGAACAGGGCGGCCCCGAGGTTATGAAATGGGAGGAAGTCGATGTGGCCGCACCCGGACCGGGGCAGGTCAGCATCGCGCACACAGCCGTGGGCCTGAACTATATCGATTGCTACCACCGCAGCGGCCTGTATCCCCTGCCGATGCCCGCCGGCATCGGCATGGAAGCCGCCGGTATTGTCGAGGCCGTCGGCGACGGCGTCACCAGCGTCAATACCGGCGACCGGGTCGCCTATGCCGCCGGCCCGCCAGGATCCTATGCCGAGAAGCGGGTCATCGAGGCCGCCAAGGTCGTCAAACTGCCGGACGACATTTCGGATGAAACGGCGGCCGCGATGATGCTGCAGGGCATGACGGTCGAATACCTGATCCGCCGCACCTATGCCGTAAAATCCGGCGACATCGTGCTGTTCCACGCGGCCGCCGGCGGCGTCGGCCTGATCGCGTGCCAATGGCTGAAACAGATCGGCGCCACGGTCATCGGCACCGTCGGATCCGACGAGAAGGCGGCAATCGCCCAGGCGCATGGCTGCGATCATCCTATTGTCTACACGCGGGAGAACTTCCCGGAACGGGTACGCGAAATCACCGGCGGCAAGGGCGTTCCGGTCGTCTACGATTCGATCGGCAACGACACCTACCAGGGCACGCTCGATTGCCTGTCACCCCGCGGCATGTTCGTTTCCTTCGGCAATGCGTCGGGCCCGATCAAGAACTTCGATGTCGGCCAGCTTGCCGCCAAGGGATCGCTGTACCTGACCCGTCCCAGCCTTGTATCGTATACGAGCACGCCGGCGGACCTGAAGGAAAGCGCCACCGCCCTGTTCGACGCGGTCGCCAGGGGCCTGAAAATCGAAATCAACCAGCGCTACGCATTGCAGGACGCCGCACAGTCACACCGTGACCTGGAAGGCCGGAAGACCACCGGATCGACGATTCTGTTACCGTAAACCCGCTGAATCGGGGCGGAATTAGGGGTGGCGCCTAATGCACTACCCCTTTTTCTTGTTTTCATGGCAATCCGGGCGCACAGGCCTTCCCGAGCGGTTTGCATGCGGGACACGGCGGCGGCGGTTGCGAACTATGCATGACACACAGCCCGCCCTTATTAACTTCATATGAAGTTAATAAGGGCGCCATTAACCGGAATAAATATACATATAGTGGGAAGCGACCGGATTATCACCAGACTTAGGCGAAATCCCTGGAGCACATCAGAACCGAAACGCCCTGACGGAACCTACTGGTTCATCGAATCGAAGAATTCGGCGTTGTTCTTCGTCCGCTTGAGCTTCTCCAGCAGGAACTCCATGCTGTCATTGACCCCCATCGGGTTGAGGATCCGCCGCAGCATCCACATCTTGGCCATTTCGCCCTTGTCGACGATAAGCTCTTCCTTGCGAGTGCCCGATTTCGTGATATCGATGGACGGAAAGACCCGCTTGTCGGACAATTTCCGGTCGAGGACGATTTCCGCGTTACCGGTGCCCTTGAATTCCTCGAAAATCACTTCGTCCATCCGGCTGCCGGTATCGATCAGCGCCGTGGCGATAATCGTCAGCGATCCGCCTTCCTCGATATTCCGGGCCGCGCCGAAAAAACGCTTCGGGCGCTGCAGCGCGTTGGCGTCCACGCCGCCGGTCAGGACCTTGCCCGAACTCGGCACGACGGTATTATAGGCCCGCGCAAGGCGCGTGATGGAATCAAGCAGAATGACAACATCGCGCTTGTGCTCAACCAGCCGCTTTGCCTTCTGAATCACCATTTCGGCGACCTGGACATGGCGCTGCGCTGGTTCGTCGAAGGTCGAACTCACGACCTCGCCCCGCACCGAGCGTTGCATGTCCGTAACTTCTTCCGGCCGTTCGTCGATCAGCAGGACAATCAGATAGATTTCCTTGTTGTTCCTGGTAATCGCATCCGCGATGCTCTGCAGCATCACGGTCTTGCCGGTTCGCGGCTGCGCCACGATAAGCGCGCGCTGGCCCTTGCCAAGCGGCGCGATCAGTTCGATGACCCGCGCCGACATATCCTTGTTTTCCGGATCGTCGCGTTCAAGTTTCAGGCGTTCATCGGGATACAGCGGCGTCAGGTTATCGAAATTGATCCGATGCCGCACTGTATCGGGTTCGTCGAAATTGATCTTGTTGACGGTCAACAGGGCGAAGTACCGCTCGCCATCCTTCGGCGCGCGGATCTGGCCGTCGACCGTATCGCCGGTCCGCAACCCGAACCGCCGGATCTGGTTCGGACTGACATAGATGTCGTCCGGGCCGGGCAGATAGTTCGATTCCGGCGACCGCAGAAAGCCGAAACCGTCCGACAGGACCTCGATAACACCATCCCCGAAAATGGCGACATCGTTCGTCGCCAGCTGTTTTAGAATCGCGAACATCATGTCCTGCTTGCGCAGGACGCTTGCATTCTCGATTTCAAGTTCCTCGGCAAACGCCAGAAGCGCTGCCGGAGTCTTTTCTTTCAAATCCTGAAGTTGCATATCGCCATCACAGATGAAGGGGAATCGGGTGGAAAACCGCCACAAGCGCTTGAAACGCGTCTAGACCACTCTGATTCGAGCTGTCGTCTGAAGTGTACGGATTAATGTGCTGAGACCAAAACGCCAGCGCACAGCCAGCATAAACAACGCTCCATGCCGGACCGCTATCCTCATCGTTAAATACGGATTCATTTCCCGTATTTCAAGCACTACTTTATCATCGCTTTTTACACTAACTGAAATAGGCCGGGAAAGGTTTCACGACAACCAGGACAACTATCAGAATCATGGCGACGGTCGGCGCCTCATTGGCGATCCGATAAAACCTCTCGCTTCGCACGTTCCGGTCGGCCTCGAATGCCTTGCGCCAGCGGCCGAACGCATGGTGCATTCCCGACAGGATGACGACAAGGGCCAGCTTGGCCAGCAGCCATGGCTCGGTCCAGAAGTCGCCGATCCATGCCAGTGCAGAACCGCTGATCCAGACAACGATCATCGCCGGATTCATGATCGCGCGCAGCAGACGGCGTTCCATGACCTTGAAGGTCTCGGATTTCTCAGAACCCGCTTCCGCCGCGCAATGATAAATAAACAGCCGCGGCAGATACAGCAAACCCGCCATCCAGGCGATCACGGCGATTATATGGAGCGCCTTTATCCACTCGTAATACGCTGCCACCGGTCCCGCCCATCCCTATTTCGAAAAGGCGCAGACGCCCAGATTGGCCGGACATATCCGGCGGCCCTCGCCGCTGACCAGACAGGCGGATCCCTTCAGGACACGCCGGACCGATTTCGCCAGTCCACTGATGAATACCGCATCCGCGCAAACCGTGCTGACCCGGTAATAATGCGGAACCCCGGCCTTTTCCGCCAATTCGCGATATTCGATATCCAGCTCCACCAGGGTTTCGGAATGTTCGGATGTAAAGGCGATCGGCACCATTACAACAGGAACATTATCCCGTCCCGCCTGCGCCAGCGCGTCCTCCGTATAGGGACGCAGCCATTCCAGGCTACCCACCCTGCTCTGAAAACATATCTGCCAGTCCAGACTGTCGTCGCCAATTTCCGCAACGACGCTCCTGACCGTTTCTTCCACCTGCCACTGATACGGATCGCCCGCTTCGACAAATTTCTTCGGCAGACCATGGGCGGAAAACAGCACACGGGGCACGCCGCCCGATGAACCAGTCTTTTCCACCGCCTGCCGCACCAGCGACGCGACGGACTGCACAAACCCGGCATTGCGCGGATAACAACACACGGTCCGTGTCTCGACCGTCAACCCGCCCCTGGCCGCGGCTTCCCGCCAGTTGCCGAGCGACGAACCCGTTGTCGTACCCGAATACTGCGGATACAGCGGCAGCAGGACGATACGGTCCGGCGCAAACGCCTTCACCGCGGCAACGGTCTCATCGGCCATGGGATGCCAGTATCGCATCGCGATAAAACACCGGAATTCCCCCGTATCGGCAGGATCGTTCAACCGCTTTTCAAGGGCCCGCGCCTGCAATTTCGTATTCTCGAGCAAGGGAGACGATCCGCCGATCCGCCGGTAGATGTCCTGCGCCACCGGCGCCCGGCGGCTCGAAATGACCTTCGCCAGCAACCAGCGCATGGGCCGCGACAGGTTGATGATCGCCGGATCGTTAAACAGGTTGAACAGGAACGGGCGCACGGCATCCAGACTGTCCGGACCGCCCAGATTGAACAGGACGACGGCCGTCTTGCGGCTCATCGGATAAAACTCCGCCGAACGAAACCAATCATCTGCTCCACATGCGCCGGCGGCGTTTCCTTGATGATCCCGTGACCCAGGTTGAAAATAAACGGTCCGTGGCCAAGGTCGTCAAGGATATGGCTGATACCGTCTTCCATTGGCTGTCCTCCCTCCAGCAGCAGCATCGGATCCAGATTACCCTGAACCGGCAGTTTTTCCTGCAGTGAACTCGCGGCCCAGCCGGTCGGCACCGTCGTGTCCAGGCTGATCGCCGTGACGCCCGTCATCGCGGCATATTCCGCATAATACAGCCCGGCGCCGCGTGGAAACCCGATAACAGGCACATCCGGATAACGCCGCCGCACCGAATCCACAATCCGGCGCGTCGGCTCGATAATCCATCGCCGGAATGCTGTATCCGGCAGAACGCCCGCCCAACTGTCGAACAGCTGCACCACCTCCGCCCCCGCTTCGATCTGTGCACAAAGGTGCTGCGATATCGCTTCGGTCAACAGATCGATCAGCGCACCAAATCCGGCAGGGTCGGCGAAGCCCCACCCCTTTGTCGCCGCGAAATCCCGGCTACTGCCCCCTTCAACCATATAGGTCGCGACAGTCCAGGGCGCGCCGGAAAACCCGATCAGCGTCACGTCCCGCGGCAGGGCAACGGTCAGATCGGCAACCGCCTGGTACACCGGCGCCAGCCGCGCCGCCATCCCGGTAATATCCAGCGCCTTCAACGATGCCGTATCCCGGACCGGCGACAGCTTCGGCCCCTCGTTTTCGACGAACCAGACATCCTGTCCAAGCCCGTGCGGCACCACAAGGATATCTGAAAACAGGATCGCGGCATCGAACCCGAACCGCCGGATCGGTTGCATGGTAACCTCTACCGCAAGCCTGGGACTGTAACACAGGTCGAGGAAGGAACCGGCCTCCGCCCTGACCTTACGGTATTCCGGCAGATACCGTCCCGCCTGCCGCATCAGCCAGATCGGGGGTTGCGCCAGTGCTTCACCGGCGAGGGCGCGGAGCAGCTTCTTTTCAGTCATTCGTTCGATGTTCCGATTGCGACACGGGCATGGTTATACACGGCATCACTACACTAATTTTTTTCATTTTGAAAAAGATGTAGTGGAGGTTGTGGTGTGGATACGGGGGATTATTAGTTTTCCCGGAGTTACACACCGCCTCCCCGCCCCGCCAGTCCACACTGTGCATGAACGTCTCAAAAAGGGGTGTTTCGTGTCGATTCATCCATGTGTATAAGATGTATAATCCTGGCTTACGATTGCTTTATCCCGTCAACGATCACCGGCAAGGATCAGTTATACGCACGGGATAACAGGATGTATCGTTTTCGGGCGAGCCTGCCTAAACGCCGGCCGATCTTTGATTCGGGGTTTTATCCCCAATTTGCGCACCGCCAGGCGTGACAGGGAGTAACGGTTATTCGTGTGCATCTTCACCTCGTTTCCGACGCGACCGGCGAGACCATTCACAGCGTGGCGCGCGCGTGCTTTGCACAGTTCGAAGGCGTCGATGCCGAGGAACACAACTGGACACTGATCCGGACGACGGGCCAGCTCGAAAAGGTCCTGAAGAGTATCGCCGAAAATCCCGGTGTCGTCATGTGCACCATCGTCAACGACTCCCTGCGCCGCACCCTGCATGATGGCTGCCGGCGGCTGCAGGTACCTTGCATTCCGGTGCTCGATCCGGTGCTGGCATCGCTGACCAGTTACCTGGGCCTGCCCAGCCGGGGCCTGCCCGGCCGCCAGCATGAACTCGACGCGGAATATTTCCACCGCATTGACGCGATGACGTTCGCTCTCAATCATGACGACGGCCAGATGACCTGGGATATGGCGGATGCCGATGTCATCCTGGTCGGCGTTTCCCGCAGTTCGAAGACGCCGACATGCATGTATCTGGCCAATCGCGGCATCAATGCCGCCAATATTCCGATTGTCCCCGATGTTCCCCTGCCGCAGGAGCTTTTCGCGCTGGACAGGCGGAAAGGGCCCCTGATTGTCGGCCTGACCAAGGAGGTGGAAAGCCTTGTGCAGATCCGCCGCAATCGCCTGCACCTGCTCGCTGAAAAACATGAAATCAATTATATCGATCCCGAGGTCGTGCGGCGGGAAGTGACCATGGCGCGCCGGCTCTGCACCGAAAACAACTGGCCGGTCATCGACGTAACCCGCCGCTCGATCGAGGAATCCGCCGCCGCGATCATGCAATTGCTTGCCGACCGGCGCGATGACGGATAATGCCCTCGCCTCCGGCGTGCCGGTCATTCTCGCCTCCGCCAGCCGGTCGCGGGCAGCGGTCCTGTCCAATGCGGGTGTCCGCATCGAACAGGATCCCGCCGATATCGATGAGGATTCCATCAAGGAATCGATGCGCGGAGCCGGGCGTTCCGTGGCGGATGTCGCCCACCGCCTGGCGGAACTGAAAGCGCTGCGCGTTTCGGCCCGCCATCCGGGACGCCTCGTGATCGGCGCCGACCAGATGCTGCAATGCGGCGGGATGTGGTTCGACAAACCCGTCGACCGGAATCACGCGCTGGGCCATCTGCGGGCATTGCGCGGGCGGATGCACGAACTGTTCGCCGCGGTCTGCGTGGTGCGCGACGGCGAATGCCTGTGGCGGCACCTGGAAAGCGCCCGCATGACGATGCGACCCTTCAGCGACGCTTTCCTGGAGGCCTATGTGGATGCCGTCGGCGAGGATGTTTGCCGGTCCGTCGGCGCCTATCAGCTGGAAGGCCTGGGCGCGCAGCTGTTTGCCCGGATCGAAGGCGATTTCTTCACCATCCTGGGCCTGCCGCTTCTGGCCGTACTGGAATTCCTCTCGAACCATGGCGTTGTAAAAAAATGATCCTGACAGGCAAGGCAAAACTGGCGGGGGTGATCGGCTGGCCGATCGCCCATTCCCGGTCACCCCGGCTGCACGGCTTCTGGCTCGACCGGCACCGGATCGACGGCGCCTATGTGCCGCTTGCGATTGCGCCGGAAAATATCGAAACAGCCCTGAAGGGACTCGCGGCGGCGGGATTCCGGGGCCTCAATGTCACCCTGCCGCACAAGCTGGCGGTCTATGCCGCCTGCGATACCATCGACGACAATGCCCGGCGGATCGGGGCGGTAAACACGATCGTCTTCGGCGATGACGGCAAGATGCACGGCAGCAACACCGATGCCTTCGGTTTTGTTGAAAATATCCGCCAGAACTCACGCTGGCGATCCGGCGGCGTTGCGGTCGTACTGGGCGCGGGGGGCGCCGCCCGCGCCGTTTGCGTCGCGCTGATCGATGCGGGCGTTACCGAAATCCGTGTCCTGAACCGCACGCGGGAACGCGCCGACGCGCTCGCCCGGGATCTTGGCCGCCCGCTGGTCGTGGCCGACTGGTCCCGGCGCGCCGATCTGCTGGCGGATGCGACGATGCTCGTCAATACCACCTCGCTCGGCATGACCGGGCAACCGCCGCTGGACATCGATCTCGATGCCCTGCCCGGCGACGCGGTGGTGAACGATATCGTCTATGTCCCGCTCGAAACCGGATTGCTGGCCGCGGCGCGGGCGCGCGGCAATGAAGTCGTCGACGGGCTGGGCATGCTGCTGCATCAGGCGCGTCCGGGTTTCGAAGCCTGGTTCGGCGTCAGGACCGAAGTCACCGGGGAATTGCGCGACTTCGTCATGGAGACGGAATGATCGTCATCGGCCTGACGGGCTCCATCGGGATGGGCAAATCGACGGCGGCGAACATGCTGCGCCGCATGGGTATCCCGGTAAGCGACGCCGACGCGATTGTCCATAACCTGATGACCCGGGGCGGCGATGCGGTCGCGCCGGTCGATGCCGCCTTTCCCGGCGTGGTGAAGGATGGCGCCATCGACCGCGCGGCGCTGGGCCAGGCCGTGTTCGGCAACCCGGAGGCGCTGCGGCGGCTGGAACGGATCGTGCATCCGCTGGTCGGCCGCGACCGCGACCGGTTCCTGCGGCAGTCTGCCCAGCGCCGGCTGCGGATGGTCGTTCTGGACGTGCCGCTGCTGTATGAAACCGGCGGCGCCGATCGCTGCGACACGGTGATTCTGGTCTCCGCCCCGGCGATGATTCAGCAGGGCCGCGTCATGCGCCGCCCCGGAATGACCCTCGAACGCCTGCAGAATATCCGCAGGCAGCAGATGCCCAATGGCGAAAAACGCCGCCGCGCCGAATTCGTCGCCGAAACCGGTCTGGGACGAAATGTAACCTTGCGCGCCCTGGAGCAGGCCGTCAGACTGATTGCCCGCCGGAAGCCGCGACACTGGCCGCCCGCCCCGCAACCCCGTTGGAGAACCCCCCGGTATTATGCGCGAAGTCGTCCTCGATACTGAAACAACCGGTCTTGACCCGGCGTCGGGCGACCGGATCGTCGAAATCGGCTGTATTGAGCTGATTGACCATATGCCGACGGGCGAAACCTATCACCAGTACGTCAATCCGGAACGGGATATCCCCGCGGAGTCTTTCCGGATACACGGGCTGTCGGAAGCATTCCTGGGCGACCATCCGACCTTCGCGGAGATCGTCGATGAATTCCTGGCGTTCATCGGTAATGACAAGCTGGTCATCCACAATGCCGGATTCGACATCAAGTTCGTCAACGCCGAACTGGAACGGCTTGGCTTCGCGCCGATACCGATGTCCCGCGCCATCGATACGGTGCAGATCGCGCGGCGGCGCTTTCCGGGCGCCGGCGCCAGTCTCGACGATCTGTGCCGCCGTTTCGGCGTCGATAACACGTCGCGTACACTGCATGGCGCCCTGCTCGATTCCGACCTGCTCGCCGCCGTCTATGTCGATCTGATCGGCGCCCGCGAACCGGGCCTGGATCTTTCCGCACGGGCGAATACCGTCATTACGGTATCGGAGCGTCGCGACAGACCGGTACGGGCGCCGCGGCCGCACGCCGCAAGCCCGGCGGAACGGGCGGCGCATGCCGCCCTGCTGAAAAAAATCCAGGACCCGGTCTGGAATACCTGATGCGCCCTGCCTCCAATGAGACATCGGGTTAACGGTCGTCTGCTTCAGGCGCTATCGGCCGGTGCGGCGGCGTTCTGCTGGTGATTGCGGTAGAACTGGTTGAAATCGATGGGATTCAGCATCAGCGGCGGGAATCCGCCATCGCGGACCGTATTGGCGATGATGGCGCGGGCGAAGGGGAAAAGCTGCCGCGGCACTTCGATCATCAGCGCCTGCTGGGTGATTTCCGGCGACGTGCTCTTGATCTGGCACAGCCCCGCATAGGCCAGCTCGGCAATAAAAACGGGCTTGCCGTCGATCGTCGAATTGATTTCGACATTCAGGATGACCTCGAAAACATCCTCGCGGATATTTTTGGCCTCGACGTTGAAATTGACGCTGATGTCCGGCTGCTTCGCCTGTTCCAGAAAGACCTGCGGCGTTGCGGGGCTTTCGAAGGACAGGTCCTTCACGTATTGCTGCGCTATACCGATCGAAATCGATGGCGCCGCGCCCGCCGCGTCGGTGGCTGTTTCGGACATGCGGTTTTCCTTGCTGTTGTTGTGCGCTTTAACGCGATGCGGAGCTATCACACATCAGGTACCGATTCAACCGTTCCGCCGCCGGGATGGTCGGTGCGCGGGTCGAACCGGACGGCGGTGCCGTTGCCGACCTTGTGGCCGGTCAGGGACCGGATAAAACCCCAATGGGTCACGACCACGACACCGTCCCATTCGCGATGGACGCGCATGCGGTCGCGAAACGAGCGGCCGCGCAGGTCCAGCGATTCCTCGCTTTCCTCGATATCCGGCCACCAGAGTTCGGGCAAATGGGCGAAATCCAGCTCCGGCCACAGCGTTACCAGCTCCGAGCACGGCGTGCCGACATCGCAGGTGAAGGCGGCGCGTTCCCCGATCAGCGGATCGATGGTCATGGAAATCTTCAGGGCTTCGCCCACGATCTGCGCCGTCTGGATGGCGCGGCGGTACGGGCTTGCGACCAGCGTATGGGCCCCGCGCCCGGCCAGCGCTTTCGCTGTCGCCGTTGCCTGCCGGTAGCCCAGTTCGGTCAGGCCCGGATCGACGATTCCCGGGTCCCGCCGCGTTTCACCGTATACGACGTTAAAATCCGACTGGCCGTGGCGGATCAGGATCATGATTTTCCTGCCCAGGGGCTGTTCGGATTGGGCGGCGTATCGTCGTCGTCAAGCGGCGACAGGCGCGTCGCTTCGGGATCGACTTCCTGGAACTCTCCGTCGACGACATTGTCCGGCGGTTTTTGCCTGCGGTGCGAAAAATCCATCGCCTCGCCATTGATCCAGACGGAAGGTCCCTGTCCCCGCTGCAACCTGCGCCGCAGCATGCCGGCAAGCACCCGTCGCACCGGCGGCAAAAACAGCGCGAACCCTATGGTGTCGGTCATGAACCCCGGCGTCAGCAACAGCGCGCCGGCGATCACCAGGCATAACCCGGTAAATACTTCCTCGATGGGAAACTGGTTGTTCTGCAGGCTCTGCGTCGCCCGCGTCCAGGTCGCCAGCCCCTGCCAGCGCAACAGCCAGGTACCGGCAATTGCCGTCAGGATGACAACGCCGAGCGTTGGCCACAGCCCAAAAAGCTCGCCGGCCTGGATGAACAGCGCGATTTCGATGATCGGTACCGCGATAAACGCGAGAAGAAGAATCAGCCCCATGCTTGCCCTTTTGTGCCGGAAGCCCTATCTAAACCGGATGGTGAGGCGAAACGGTCATCAGGGGGTATATATCCCGCGAGATGGCCGAACAATCTATGTGATAACGTAAGGTTCCCGACCCGCTCAGACAACCGCGAGCCGTCCGGATATTCGGGAGCCCACTGGCGGAACTGGAGAGAAACCTTCTATGGGCAATAATTTCAGCCTGTTTGAAATTATTCTGTTTGCCATGCTGGCGGCCTTCCTGGTCTATCGGCTGCGCAGTGTGCTCGGCAAACGCACCGGTCACGAAAACCGCCGCACCGATATTTTCAAGCCGCGCGACGCGGAGTCCGAGAGCGATTCGGACAATGTCATTGCCCTGCCCGACAGCCGCAAGGCGCCGATCACCGAGGTTGAACCCGATACGCCGCTTGCCGCCGGGATCGCGCAGATCAAGATCGCGGACCGGAATTTCGACGAGGCCTCGTTTCTGCAGGGTGCGCAGGCGGCCTTTGAAATGATCATCAACGCCTTCGCGACAGGAGACGGCAAGACGCTCAACATGCTGCTGTCCGAAGATGTCTATGAAAATTTCGCCAGCGCGATCCGGCAGCGCGAACTTGCCAACCACCGGCTGGAAACGACCATCGTCGGCATCGACGAAGCGGTTCTGCTGGAGGCGGAAATGAAGGGCACACATGCCTTCGTGACGGTCAAGTTTGTCAGCGACCAGATCAATGCGACGCTGGATGCGGACGACACGGTTGTCGACGGCGACAAGACATCCGTTATAACCGTGACGGATATCTGGACGTTCTCCCGCGATACGCGCCAGCGCGATCCGAACTGGAAACTGGTCGCCACCCGCAGCCCATCCTGAGCAAGGGGTCATGTTCCCGATGGCCCTCTTCCCGCGCAGCCTCGCCCGGTTCCTGACAGCCGTTCTGGCGCTCGCCTTTCTTGTCGTTGCCTGCACCAAGCCGCCGGTGCCGAAACCCGAGACCGTCGTTCTGACCCCGGTGACGTTCGGCCTTCTGCCGGGATGGCGGGCCGACCGGCAGGGCGAGGCCCTCGTCGCGCTCCGGAAATCATGCGTCAGCCCGAAACCGGGCCGTATCGATGCGACGCCGCCCGTTGCCATCCTGGCGGCGGACTGGGCCGGGCCCTGCCAGGCGGCGCAGGGCCTCGACATTGCGGACGATGCCGCGGTGCGCGCGTTCTTCGAACGCTGGTTCCGGCCTTACCGCGTCGCCAATGGCGACAGGACCACCGGCCTGTTTACCGGATATTTCGAGGCGGAACTGCGCGGCGCCCGGCAGAAGGACGGACGGTATACCGTGCCGTTGTACAGGCTGCCGGACGACCATGTCACGGTGGACCTGTCGAAATTCGATCCGTCGCTCGCGGGCAAACGGATCGTCGGACGGGTCGAATCCGGCCGGCTGGAACCCTATTATGCGCGCGGCGATATCGACGGCGGCGCGCTGTCGGGCAAGGTGCAGGAACTGATCTGGGTCGACGACGCCATCGACGTCTTCGTGCTGCATGTCCAGGGATCGGGCCGCGTCATCCTGCCGGACGGCAACGTGGTCCGCATCGGCTATGCCGGCAATAACGGCCTGCCCTACCGGTCGATCGGCCGCGAACTGATCGATCGCGGCGCGCTGCCCGCCGGCGGCGCCTCCTGGGGCGACATACGGCGCTGGATCGAGACCAATCGCGACCAGGCGGCGGCGCTCCTGGCGGTCAACCCGCGCTATATTTTCTTCCGGGAAGTCGAGGGCGACGGGCCGATCGGCGCGGCGGGCGTGGCGCTGACGCCGCGCCGCAGCCTCGCGGTCGATCCCCGCTTCGTCCCCTATGGCGCGCCGGTCTGGCTCGATACGAACTGGCCGAACGCGCCCGAAAAGCCGCTGCGCCGGCTGATGATCGCCCAGGATACCGGCAGCGCCATTCGCGGTCCGATCCGGGGCGATTTCTTCTGGGGTTACGGCGCCGAGGCGCTGTCCTTCGCGGGACGCATGAAAAGCCAGGGCGCCTATTTCCTGCTGCTGCCCCGCGCGGCGGTTGAACGGATGACGGGAAGCTGACAGTGGAAACCGAATCTTCCGAACGCGCCGATGTCGCGCTGTTCGTTACCTGTCTGGTGGACCTTTTTCGCCCCAGCGTGGGATTCGCCGCGGTGGCGCTGCTGGAACGCGCGGGTTGCACTGTCGCGGTGCCCGAACTGCAGACCTGCTGCGGCCAGCCGGCGTTCAACAGCGGCGACCGCGCCGATGCGCGGGCCATCGCCGCCCAGGTGATCGACGCGTTTGAAGGCTATGATTACGTGGTCGCCCCGTCCGGTTCCTGCGCCGGGATGATCGTGAAACACTATCCCGACCTGTTCGCGGATGATCCCGTCATGGCGGCGCGGGCGCGCGACCTTTCCGGCCGCATGCATGAACTGGTTTCCTTCCTGGTCGATGTCCGGGGCGTGCAGGACGTAGCCGCCGCCTGTGACGGAATCGCGACCTATCACGATTCCTGTTCCGGGCTGCGCGAACTGGGAATCAAGGCGCAGCCGCGCGCGCTGCTGGAAAAAGTCGCCGGGCTGTCGCTTGTCGAACTGCCGGGCGCGGAACGGTGCTGCGGGTTCGGCGGATCGTTCTGCGTGAAGTACCCGGAAATTTCCAACAGCATGGTCGGCAACAAGGCGACGGATGTCGACATGACCGGCGCGGACATGCTGCTGGCGGGGGATCTCGGCTGTCTGATGAACATGGCCGGCAAGCTGTCGCGCGTGGGGTCGAAGGTCCGGGTCCGGCATGTCGCGGAGGTGCTGGCCGGCATGACCGGCGATGCCGCCATCGGCGAGGGGCAGGACTGATGCAACCGACCACCCGCCAGTTTACGCAGAACGCCCGCGACGCGCTGGCGAACGCGTCGCTGCAGTCTGCGCTGGGCAAGATGGAAACCGGATTCGTCGCCAATCGCGCAACCGCCGCCGCGCGCCTGCCGGAATTCGAGGCGCTGCGCGACCAGGCTCGCGACATAAAAAACCATACGCTCGAAAACCTGGATTTCTACCTGGAGACATTCGAGGCGAATGTCATCGCCTCGGGCGGCGTGGTGCACTGGGCCGCGACGGCGGAGGATGCGCGGCGGACCGTGCTGGATATCTGCCGCTCGGTGGACGCGAAGACCGTGACCAAGGGCAAGTCGATGATCGCCGAGGAAATCGGCCTCAACGAATATCTCGAAGCGAACGATATAGAGCCGGTCGAAACCGACCTCGGCGAATACATCATCCAGCTGCGCCATGAATCGCCGAGCCATATCATCGCGCCGGCGATACACGTGGTGAAGAACCAGGTCATCGAGACCTTCAGGGAATCCCACCCGCAATTCGACCCGGACCGTTCGCTGGAGGAACCGCGCGAATTGCTGGACGAGGCGCGCAGCGTCCTGCGGCAGCGCTTCCTCGATGCGGATGTCGGCATCACCGGCGCGAATTTCCTGATCGCCGAAACCGGTTCGACGGTCATCGTCACCAATGAAGGCAACGGAGACCTGACCCAGACCCTGCCGAAGATCCATGTGGTCGTGGCCAGCCTGGAAAAGGTCGTGCCGACGCTGGAGGATGCCAGCGCGATCCTGCGGGTGCTGGCGCGTTCCGCCACCGGCCAGGAATATTCCAGCTACACGACGTTTTCAAACGGCCCGCGCCGCGCCGAAGATCCGGACGGGCCGGAACAGTTTCATGTGGTGCTGCTGGATAACGGCCGCAGCGCATTGCTGGGCACGGAATCGCAGGAGGTGCTGCGCTGCATCCGCTGCGGCGCCTGCATGAACCACTGTCCCGTCTATGGCGCGATCGGCGGCCACGCCTATGGCTGGGTCTATCCCGGTCCGATCGGTTCGGTGATCACGCCGACGCTGATCGGCGTGGACGAGGCGCGCCACCTGCCCAATGCCTCGACCTTCTGCGGCCGCTGCGAACAGGTCTGCCCGATGCGGATCCCCCTGCCGAAGCTGATGCGCCATCACCGCGAAAAAGCCTTCGAGGAAAAACTGACCCCCGCGACGGAACGGGCCGGGCTTGGCGTCTGGGCGTTCCTGGCCCGGCGTCCGGCGCTGTACCGTCTGGCGACAGGCATGGCCATGCGGGTGCTCGGCGCGTTCGGCCGCCGGCGCGGAAAATTTTCCCGCCTGCCCGGCGCCGGCGGCTGGACCGCGCATCGCGATTTCCCCGCACCCCAGGGCCGGACATTCCAGCAGCAATGGTCGACGCGCGGCGGCCGCCGGAATGCGGGACAATGAGCGCGGCGCGCGATGCGGTGCTCGGCCGGATTCGCCGGGGTCTCGGCCGGGCGGGGCCGGTCGATGACAGCCGCCGGGCCGAACTGGAATCGCGGCTGCGGGACCACCGGCGGGGTATCATCCCGGACCGCTCGAACCTCGCGCCGAAGGCGCTGGTCGACCTGTTCGTCGACATGGCTGAAAAGGTGCAGACCACCGTGGCGCGGGTCGCCGCCCCGGCGGATGTGCCCGATGCGCTGGGCGATTACCTGGCGCGGCACAATCTCGGCAGCGATGTCCGCATGGCGCCGGACGAACGGCTGGACGATATACCCTGGGCGGACCGCCCGACCCTGACAATCACGCGCGGCGGCAGCGCCGGCGATGACGAGGTCAGTGTGACCGCCGCGCTGGCGGGCATCGCCGAAACCGGAACGCTGATGCTGCATTCCGGCCCGGCGAGTCCGACGACGCTGAATTTCCTGCCCGACGATCATGTCGTGGTGTTGCGCGCCAGCCAGATTGCCGGCGCCTATGAAGACGGCTGGGACCGGCTGCGCGCGACCGGCGCGATGCCGCGCGCGGTGAATTTCATCACCGGCCCTTCCCGTTCCGGCGATATCGAACAGACGCTGATGCTGGGCGCGCACGGCCCGCGCCGCCTGCACATCATTCTGGTCGAGGATGTCTGATGGGACGCCGGCGCCGTTTTCCCGATGAGGACGATGTCCGGCTCTGGCGCACGGTGACAGCCGATATCACGCCGCTGACCAGGCGGGAACCGCCGCCGAAGAAGGCCGAACAGGTCAAGCCGGTACCGCCGCCGGCGGCGCGGCAGACAATCGCCGCCGCCATGCCCGCCCCGCCGGCGGCGCGTCCGGTCCGGCGCAAGCCGCCGCCGCTGGCGCATGGCGAGACGCCGCCGCTGGCGCATGGCGAGACGCCGGATATGGACCGGCGAACGGCGGAACGGTTGCGCCGCGGCCGGTTGCCGATCGACATGCGCCTCGACCTGCATGGCATGACGCGCGAACCCGCGCACCACGCCCTGTCGGCCACGCTGGCCGCCGCCTGGTCGGGCGGCCGCCGGGTCGTGCTGGTCATTACCGGCAAGGGCGAGGGCGTCCTGCAGGGCGCGGTGCCGCGCTGGCTGAACGAAGGCGACAACCGGCGGCGGGTTCTCGCCTTCTGTCACGCCCAGCCGAAGGATGGCGGCAGCGGCGCGCTCTATGTGCTGCTGAAACGCAAGCGGTGACTCCCTTCGGCCTGAAAATCCGCGCCATGCGTAACGAACGCGGCGTCACGCTGAAACAGATGGCGGCGGAGATGGATATCTCGCCGGCCTATCTGTCGGCGCTGGAGCACGGCAGGCGCGGCCGCCCCAGCCGGGCGCATGTGCAACGGGTCTGCGCCTATTTCAACATCATCTGGGACGATGCGGAAGAACTCGAACGGCTCGCGGCGCTGAGCCATCCCCGGGTGATCGTCGATACCGCCGGGCTGGGCGCGGACGCCACCGAACTCGCCAACCGCCTCGCGCAGGAAATCCGCAAGCTGCCGAAAGCGAAGATCGAAAAAATGCTCGCCGACCTGCGCGGCGCGTAACCGGCATTCTCCGCGCCGCATCATGTCGGCGGGCTATTCCCCGGCGCGGAACCGTTACAGGATGAACTTGCTCAGGTCGGCGTCCTTGGCCAGTTCGCCGACCCGGTCCTGAACGTCCCCGGCGGTGATCGTGATCGTTTCCCCGCCGCGGTCGGTGGCGGTGAAGCTGATTTCCTCCAGCAGCCGTTCCAGCACCGTGTGCAGGCGGCGGGCGCCGATATTCTCCACACTCATGTTGATGTCGGCGGCGAGCGAGGCGAGCGTGTCGATGGCCTCTTCCTCGAAGACCAGTGTGACCGCCTCGGTGCCCATCAGCGCGACATACTGTTTTATCAGACTGTTTTCCGGCTCGCGCAGAATGCGGCCGAAATCCTCGCGCGTCAGCGCCTTCAGCTCGACCCGGATCGGCAGCCGGCCCTGCAGTTCCGGCAGCAGGTCCGCCGGCTTGGCCTGGTGAAACGCGCCCGACGCGATGAACAGGACGAAATCGGTTTTGATCGGGCCGTACTTGGTGGATACCGTCGTGCCCTCGATCAGCGGCAGCAGGTCGCGCTGCACGCCCTCGCGGCTGACATCCGCGCCGGACCGGTCGGCCCGGGCGCAGATCTTGTCGATCTCATCGAGAAAGACGATGCCGTTCTGCTCCACCGACTCGATGGATTCCTTGACGATGGCTTCCTCGTCCAGCAGCTTGTCGCTCTCATCGGCGATCAGGACATCGTAGGATTCAACGACGGTCATCTTGCGCGGCTTGGTGCGCTGGCCCAGCGCCTTGCCGAACATCTCGCCCAGATTCAGCATGCTCATCTGCGCGCCGGGCATGCCGGGAATTTCGAAGCTGGGCATGCCGCCGCCGTGATCGGCGACCTCCAGCTCGATCTCCTTGTCGTCCAGTTCGCCCTGCCGCAGCTTCTTGCGAAAGGCCTGCCGCGTGCTCTCGCTGGCGTTCTCGCCGACCAGCGCGTCAAGGACGCGTTCTTCCGCCGCCAGTTCCGCCTTCGCCGTGACCGCCTTGCGCTGGCGTTCGCGGGTCATGTGGATCGCGGTTTCCACCAGGTCGCGGATGATCTGTTCGACGTCGCGGCCGACATAGCCGACCTCGGTGAACTTGGTCGCCTCCACCTTGATGAAGGGCGCATCGGCCAGCCGCGCCAGCCGGCGGGCGATTTCGGTCTTGCCCACGCCGGTCGGCCCGATCATCAGGATATTCTTCGGCAGGACCTCGTCGCGCATCTCGTCGGTCAGCTGCTGGCGCCGCCAGCGGTTGCGCAGGGCGATGGCGACGGCGCGCTTGGCGTCGTTCTGGCCGATGATGTATCGGTCGAGTTCGGAGACGGTTTCGCGGGGGCTGAATATGCTCATAGCGTTTCGATGATCACGTTTTCGTTGGTGTAGATACAGATACCGGCGGCAATCTTCATCGCGCGCTCCGCGATCTCGCGGGCGCTGCGGTTGTCGTCGTCGATCATCGCGCGGGCGGCGGACAGCGCGTAGGAGCCGCCGGACCCGATGCCGATCAGCCCGTCTTCCGGCTCCAGCACATCGCCATTGCCGGACAACACCAGGCTGACGGATTTGTCCGCCACGGCCATCATCGCTTCCAGCCGGCGCAGGTAACGGTCGGTGCGCCAGTCCTTGGCCAGTTCCACGCAGGCGCGCGTCAGCTGACCCGGATACTGTTCGAGCTTCGCTTCCAGCCGCTCGAACAGGGTGAAGGCGTCCGCCGTCGCGCCGGCGAACCCGCCGACCACCGACCCGTCGCCGATGCGCCGGACCTTGCGGGCGTTGGCCTTGATGACGGTCTGGCCCAAGGTGACCTGCCCGTCGCCGGCGACGACAACCTCGCCGCCCTTGCGGACGCACAGGATGGTAGTGCCATGCCAGGTGGTATTATCGCTCATGAATTCTCACGTCTGATGGATCGGATCGGGGCGGCAGGAACCGCCAGCCCCTTCCATGTGGCGAATGAACCGTTCAGGTCAAGAGGGAAAGCGGTCCGGCGGCGGTTGAACCCGTTGCCCGTCCCGCCTGAAATGCCGGCTGCGGCAGGGCTTCAGTCGGAATCGGCATCCACGACAGTGACAGGCGCCGGCTCCTTTTTCAGCCATGGCGCTTCGCCCTTGAGTTCCGGGATCAGCGGCAGGCCCGCCGCGATCTTGGTCTGTATTTCCGCGGCGGCCTTTTCCATTCGCAGGAACCGTTCGGCGGACGTCGGGTGCGAATGCGCGACGTGCAGTTCGTTGACGTTTCTGCGCTCCGCACCCATGCGCCGCCAGAACAGAACGGCGGGTTCGATCCGGTATCCGGCCCGGGCGACGAAATGCAGGCCGACGTAATCGGCTTCGGATTCAAAATCCTGCGACCAGGCCTGACCCCCGATATCGCCCATGGCGTTTGAAAAGGCGCCCTGGGTATTGACGCCTGCGGCGGCCGCCAGGACATCCAGCGCCAGCCCGGCGAAGGTGCCGACCGCATAGTTCGTATGCCGTTTCTGGATGTGGCGCATCGTGTTGTGGGCCAGTTCGTGACCGATGACGATCGCCAGTTCGTCGTCTGTTTCCGCAAAGCGCATCATGCCGGCGGCAACGGAGATGACTGTGCCGTCCGCCGATGCGTTCACCATGGAATCGGCCATATACCGCACCGGGTAGTCGCACAGGATGTCGGGACGAATCGACAATTCATCCGGCTTGCCGCCGCGCCGTATGCCAAGCGCGAATACCTCGCTGCGGCTGTCGTTGAAAACGGTCACCTTGTCGTCAAAATCGTCCCAGGCGGTATCGCCGGTCCGGATCGGCAGCCCGTCAAAGGATACGATGGTGTCCCCCGGTCTCAGACCGGCATTCCAGGCGGGCGACTCCCTGACGACCGTAATCACGACCGGCAGCGAGCCCAGCCCGAAGGCTTCCGTCGCGGCGTCCCGCTCGGCATCGGAAAAGCCGGATGCCGTCGCGGCGATAAAGCCCGCCGAACGGGCAACTTTCTCGCCGCACAGCTCCGTACCGTCCCGGAGAATCGGATAGGCGACATTCTGCAGCCGCTCGATTTGCCGGTAGCGGTGCTGCAGCAGGGCGGCGGCCTGTTTCCCCGTCTCGGCGTCAATGGCGCCAGACGACAACTCGGCTTTCTGAAATGCGGGTCCGGCGCAGGCGCCGATGGCCAGCGCAATGGGCAGGATGAAACACAACTTTCTCATAATGCGGTATCCCCAAAAGACTTATGCAATTATGCCACATTATGGGAGCCGCCGAAAACCGCGAAAACTCATCGCCGTGTCGTCCGAAATCGGGCCGCCGCGCCCTTCCTTGCTGGCGCTTTGGCGCAGGCACTGTTAAAAAGCGCCCGATTCAGCCATTGGAGGTGCGTCATGCGGGCGGCGACAGTCGAACGTAATACGAAGGAGACCAGGATTTCCGCGAGTATCGATCTCGACGGGACCGGACGCTACGACGTGAAGACCGGGATCGGGTTCCTGGACCACATGCTGGAGCAGCTTTCGCGGCACAGCCTGATCGACCTGACCCTGCGCGCCGAAGGCGACCTGCATATCGACTTCCATCACACGACCGAGGATTCCGGCTATGTGGTCGGCGAGGCGGTGTCGAAGGCGCTGGGCGGCCGCGCCGGCATCCGCCGCTACGGTTCGGCGCTGATTCCGATGGATGAAACGCTGACGCGGGTTGCGCTGGATTGTTCGAACCGGCCCTATCTTGTCTGGAAGGTTGGTTTCTCGCGGCCGAAACTGGGCGATATGGACACCGAACTGTTCAAGGAATGGTTCCAGGCCTTCGCGCAGTCGGCCGGCATCACGCTGCATGTCGAAAACCTGTATGGCGACAACAACCACCATATCGTCGAATCCTGTTTCAAGGGGCTGGCGCGGGCGCTGCGCCAGGCGGTTGAAATCGACGCAAGACAGGCTGACGCCATTCCATCGACAAAGGGCGTGCTCGGCGGATCGATGTAATTCGCGTTTCGTTTCATTGCGGCGGCCGCCCGACCGCCCGTTAACCTTGTGGGAAAGCAGACAGGCCGATGACGGTCGCCATTATCGATTACGGCTCGGGTAACCTGCGCTCCGCCGCGAAGGCGTTCGAACATGTCGGCGGGCATGACGTGCTGGTCACCGCGCGGGCGGCGGATGTGCGCCGCGCGGACCGGATCGTCCTGCCCGGCGTCGGCGCCTTCGGCGATTGCCGCCGCGGGCTGCTGGCGCTGGACGGCATGCTGGACGCGCTGGAGGAAACGGTGATCCGGGGCGGCCGTCCGTTTCTCGGCATCTGCGTCGGTATGCAGCTGATGGCGACGCGCGGGCTCGAACACGGCGTGCATGACGGATTCGGCTGGATCGAGGGCGATGTGGCGGCGATCGCGCCGGCCGATCCGGCGCTGAAGATTCCGCATATGGGCTGGAACAATCTTTCGATCCGGGGCGCACATCCGCTGGTGGCGGGGCTCGGCCCGGACCCCCATATGTATTTTGTGCACAGCTATCATCTTGCCGCCGCGCATGACGGCGAGGTTCTGGCGACGGCCGATTACGGCGGCGCGATCACCGCCATCGTCGGACGGGACAATTTTGTGGGGACGCAGTTTCATCCGGAAAAGAGCCAGGCGCTGGGATTGCGCCTGATCGAAAATTTCCTTAACTGGAATCCGTAAACCGGGACGGGGCAATGGCGAATATAGAAGTATCCAAGGCCAGGGAAATCAACGGGTCGGATCTGCACGAACTGTGCGACGCCGCCGAATCCGCAATCGCGGAAGGCGGCGGGTTCGGCTGGCTGAAAGCGCCGCCGCGGCAGGTGCTGGAAAATTTCTGGCGCGGCGCGCTGCTGGTGCCGGAACGCACGCTGTTCATCGGGCGGCTGGACGGCGTCACCGTCGGCTCCGCCACGCTGGTCCGCCCGTCGCGCAACAACGAGGCGCAGGCGTCCTCCGCGACCCTGACATCGAATTTCGTGGCGCCCTGGGCGCGCGGGCACGGGCTTGCCCGGCTGCTGACCCGGACGGTCGAGGAAGAGGCGCGCCGGGACGGATTCCTCGTGCTCAACCTCGATGTGCGCGCCACGCAGGAAGCGGCCATCGCCCTGTATGAGCATGCGGGCTACATAAAATTCGCGACCCATCCCAAATACGCCTTCGTCAACGGCGCATGGGTCGAGGGTTATTATTACTACAAGGACCTGCAGGCCGGCGCATGATCCTGTACCCGGCAATCGACCTGAAGGACGGCGCCTGCGTCCGGCTGCGGCGCGGCGAAATGGATGACGCCACGGTGTTCAGCAACGATCCCGGCGCGCAGGCGAAACAGTTCGCCGATGCGGGCTGCGAATGGATTCACGTGGTCGACCTGAACGGCGCCTTCGCCGGCCGACCGGTCAACGGCGATGCGGTCGATGCGATCCTGGCGGCGGTCGATGTGCCGGTGCAGCTGGGCGGCGGCATCCGCACGCTGGAAACGGCGGCGGACTGGATCGCGCGCGGCGTCAGCCGCATCGTGCTCGGCACCGTCGCGCTGAAGAACCCGGCGATGGTGATCGAAGCCTGCGATCGATGGCCGGGCCGGGTCGCGGTCGGCATCGATGCGCGTGGCGGCCGGGTCGCGGTCGAAGGCTGGGCCGAACAGAGCGAAATGACGGCGCAAGACCTCGCCATGCGCTTCGCCGGCGCCGGGGTGGCGGCGATTGTCTACACCGATATCGACCGCGACGGCATGATGCGCGGCGTGAATGTGGACGGCACCGCGGCGCTGGCGGCGGCGACGTCCATTCCCGTGATCGCCAGCGGCGGCGTCGCCTCGCTGGACGATCTTGTGGCGCTGAAGGCGCGCGGCAGCATCGCCGGGGCGATCAGCGGCCGGGCGCTGTATGACGGCAGCCTCGATCTGGCCGCCGCCATCGCCGCCCTGAAGGAAAGCTGAGATGCTGAAAGCGCGCGTCATCCCCTGCCTGGACGTGAAGGACGGCCGCGTCGTAAAGGGGGTGAACTTCGTCGACCTGCGCGACGCGGGCGACCCGGTGGAACAGGCGCGCGTCTACGACGCGGCGGGCGCGGACGAGCTCTGCTTCCTCGATATCGGCGCCAGCCATGAAAACCGCGACACGATCTACGACGTGGTCGCGGGCACGGCCTCGCAGTGTTTCATGCCGCTGACCGTCGGCGGCGGCGTCCGCACGGTGGAGGATATCCGCAGGCTGCTGCTCGCCGGGGCGGACAAGGTGTCGATCAATACCGCCGCGGTGCATCATCCGGAATTCGTCGCCGCGGCCTCGGAACGGTTCGGCGCGCAATGCATCGTCGTCGCCATCGACGCCAAATCCACCGGCCCCGGCAAATGGGAAATCTTCACCCATGGCGGGCGCGAACGGACCGGGATCGACGCCATCGACTGGGCGCGCCGCATGGTCGCCAACGGCGCCGGCGAAATCCTGCTGACCTCGATGGACCGCGACGGCACGCGCCAGGGCTTCGACCTGCCGCTGACCCGCGCCATGGCCGATGCGATCCCGGTGCCGGTGATCGCCAGCGGCGGCGTCGGCGCCCTGGACCATCTGGTGGACGGCATTCGCGAAGGCCATGCGACGGCGGTGCTCGCCGCCTCGATCTTCCATTTCGGCGAATTCTCCATCGGCGAGGCGAAGGCGCATATGGCCGCCGCCGGCGTGCCGATGCGGACCTGACAACCGCCTGACAGCCCGAAACAAATCTGCTAATCAGAACGCCATGAGCAATGCACGGGAAAATGCGCTGGTGCTGGAGCGCCTGTTCGCGGTGATCGAAAGCCGCAAGGGCGGCGACCCCGATGCCAGCTACACGGCGAAGCTGCTGACCCGCGGCACGGAAAAGATCGCGCAGAAGGTGGGCGAGGAGGCGGTGGAAACCGTCATCGCCGCGCTGGGCGAGGACAGGGCCGCGTTGGCCGGGGAATCCGCCGACCTGCTGTATCACCTGCTGGTGCTCTGGGCCGACCGGGGGCTGGACCCGTCCGAGGTCTGGCGGGTGCTGGCCGAACGCGAGGGTGTTTCCGGCATCGCCGAAAAGCAATCGCGCGGGAAATCCTGAAGGGGGGTATCGATGGCCGACAGTTACGACGACAACAATATTTTCGCGAAAATCCTGCGCGGCGAAATCCCCTGCGACAGGGTGCATGAAGACGAACACACCCTCGCCTTCCGCGATATCGCCCCGCAGGCGCCGACCCACATCCTCGTGATCCCGAAGGGCCGTTACGTCTCGATGGCGGATTTTTCCGAAAACGCCTCGGACGCCGAAATGGCCGCGCTGCTGCGCGCGGTCGGCAGGGTCGCGCGCGAGGCCGGGGTGGCGGACAGCGGCTACCGCATCCTCGCCAATCACGGGAAGGACAGCCGCCAGGAGGTCCCGCACCTGCATATCCATGTGTTCGGCGGCCGCGACATGGGCGGCATGATTCCGAAACAGTAACCGGAAGGAACCACCGCCATGCCCCGCATCGTCACCATCGGTTCCGCCCAGATGGGCCCCATTGCCAGGGACGAAGGCCGGCAGGCGGTGGTGCAGCGGCTGCTCACCATGCTGCGGCAGGGCGCGGACCGGGGCTGCGACCTGGTCGTGTTTCCCGAACTGACGCTGACGACGTTTTTCCCGCGCTGGTACATGACCGACCCGGCGGAGGTCGATGCCTGGTTCGAAACCGAGATGCCGAACGCGGCGACGCAGCCGCTGTTCGACGAAGCCAGGAAACGTGGCGTCGGCTTCTATCTCGGCTACGCGGAAAAGGTCACCGAGGGTGGCGCGGTGCATCATTACAACACCGCGATCCTGGTCGAAAAATCCGGCGACATCGTCGGCAAATACCGCAAGACCCACCTGCCCGGCCATGCGGAATACGAACCCGAACGGCCCTTCCAGCATCTGGAAAAGCGCTATTTCGAACCGGGCAATCTCGGCTTCCCGGTGTTCCAGGCCTTCGGCGGCGTGATGGGCATGTGCATCTGCAACGACCGCCGCTGGCCCGAAACCTACCGCGTGATGGGCATGCAGGGGGTGGAGGTCATCATGCTCGGCTACAACACCCCGCGCTTCTTCGCCCCGGCGCCGGGCCTCAACCGCCTGGCCGATTTCCACAACCACCTGGTCATGCAGGCCGGCGCCTACCAGAACGGCACCTTCGTGATCGGCACCGCCAAGGCGGGGGTGGAGGAAGGCTGCGAGCTGATCGGCGAAAGCTGCATCATCGCCCCGACCGGCGAAATCATCGCGCAGTGCCAGACGATGGGCGACGAGTTGATCGTGGCGAAATGCGACCTCGACTGGTGCGCCGATATCCAGAAAAACCGCTGGAACTTCGCCGGCAACCGCGAACCGGACTATTACGGCGCGATTACGGCAAGCAAGGGCGTGGTGTCGCCGTTTGGGTAGGGTGGGTATTGTAATGCTATTGTCAGTTCAACGAGTTATTAGTTAAGCATATCAATAAGCGCCTTGATTTCATCCCAAGCTTTGCTGAGTTTAGCAACCAAACTCACCGCGCCTGCAACAATTATTGTGTCTGCGGCCTTGTCAATCCTTGGCTGCAACCACTGACGGAACTGATGTAAGGTTTGGTTCAATGTGCGAAGGTATTGTTTATTCGGACGAGGAGCAGCATGAAGTTCAATGCCCGCAAGAATTTCCGACTTGAGTTGCTTTATTACTTCTTCAGAAACCATAGAATCAGGCGGGTTATTATGTCCAATTCGTCCTCGAAGAACATTATTAAAAGTATCTAATTCCTCTACAAGATCTTCAAGAGATGTTCTTGATTGTAATACTTGATCTGCTCTTTGCTCATCTGGAATGGATTCATTCCATATCGAACTCATTTCCGAAAAAAATTGATCCGTATTGTTAGATACTATCAAAGTGCCTTCAAGAAATTCGGGAATACTTTCACCACAAGATAACTCGTGGTCTCGATAAGACTGTTCCCAATTTTTTGCCAATGACAATATTTCGCAGCTTAAATTATTAGCTCTTCTAAAATCTGCCTTCTTTATATCTGCACCGCGTAATTCAATACTTTGTAAATTGGCGTTTCGAAAGCGGGAAAAATTCAATTTTGCAAATACAAATGTTGCTCGATTTAAATTGCATCGTCGAAAATCTCCATACTCAATCTCGGCGGCATCAAATACAGCATGATCCATCTTTGCATCTCGAAAGTCAGTGCTTTTTAATTTTGCTTTGCTTAAATTTGTACGAACCGCATTCGCGTCTTTCAAATTTACGTTACTTAAATCGGCACCCTCTAAGTCCGCACTTGTTAAAATCGCGTTCCGTAATAGTGCGCCATTGAAAACAGCCAATTTTGCTTGAACAGATGTGAGGTTTAGATATCTCGCGTTTGCTCCAGTAAAATCCGCATTTTGTAATTGCGCCCCTGTCAGGTTCGCATTGGAGGCTACAGCTTCAATAACGTTCGCGCCGTCTAGAACTGCGTCGCGTAAGTCGCACCGAGCGAGTTGAGCGTTTCGTAAGTTTATGCCTGGTAAGTATGCATCTCTAAGATCAGCGTTTACGAGATCGATTATGGTGTCTGGTTCTCGGATGCGCCATTTGTTCCAAGTTTCAACTCCCTCTAATAGTCTTTCAAGTTGTTCCTGATTTGCCATGTATATTCTCATCTCAAGCATGTAAAAATATTTGCAATTTACCCGTCTAAGTTAACCCACCGACGCGATCCGCCGGTACGATAGCGCATTCGCTACATGGATGCGCCGCGCCGTTTCCACCCCCACCAGATCGGCCAGCGTCTGCGCGACCCTGAGCATTCGGCGGTTCGGCGCAGCGTTCTGACTGAATGACGTTGCGCCGCCGCCCTCATCGCGGCCGATGCTGCGTGTCCAGGCCCGCCGTTACGAACAGCACGGTCGCTTCCCCGTCGATATCGGCGGTGTGCCAGATTCCCGGCTCGTTGATTGCGTATTCGCCGGGGCCGAGCGTGACGGTATTTACCTTTCCGTCCGCCATTTCCTGCAGCAGGGCGATCGATCCGGCGATGCACAGGACCACTTCGCTGCCGCGCGGATGCATCTCCCACATGTCCCAGGGCTTCGTGAAGCGGTGCATGGCCATCAGCCGGCCCTCGGCCCCGTCATCGTCGTGACGTTCCCCGTATTCCTCGTACCAGCCCATCTCACCGGTATATCGGGGCTGGGGCTGCGCCGTTGCGCCACGACCCAGGTGAATCGGATATGTCTCGATTGCCGTTCCGGCCATTGCAATTACCCTCTTGTTTGCGCTTCTGCGGCTCACCCCACCGGCGCGATCCGCCGGTACGACAGCGCTTCCGCCACATGGATGCGCCGCACCGCTTCCTCCCCAGCCAGATCGGCCAGTGTCCGCGCGACCCGCAGCACCCGGTGGTAGCCGCGCGCGGACAGTTTCATGCGTTCCGCCGCCTCGGTCAGCAGGGTGCGGCCCGGCGCGTCGGGGGTGGCGACCTTTTCCAGCAGCGCGCCGTCGGCTTCGGCGTTGGTGCGGATGCGCGGGTCGGTTCCGGCGTAGCGGGCGGACTGGATGGCGCGGGCGGCGGCGACCCGTTCCGCCACCTGGGCCGAGCCTTCCGCCGGCGGCGGCAGCGACAGGTCGGCGGCGCTGACGGCGCGGACATCCATGTGCAGGTCGATGCGGTCGAACAGCGGGCCGGAAATCCGCGTCTGGTAGTCGCGGGCGCATTTCGGCGCGCGGCTGCAGGCCAGTTCCGCGTCGTCCAGATGGCCGCAGCGGCAGGGGTTCATCGCCGCGATCATCTGGAACCGCGCCGGGTAGGTGACATGGGCGTTGACCCGCGCGACGGCGGCGCGGCCGGTTTCCATCGGCTGCCTCAGCGCCTCCAGCGTGGGCCTTGCGAATTCCGGCAGTTCGTCGAGAAACAGCACCCCGTTATGGGCGAGGCTGATTTCCCCCGGTTGCGCCCGCGTGCCGCCGCCGACCATGGCGGGCAGCGAGGCGGAATGATGCGGGTCGCGAAACGGCCGCTGGCGGCTGAGTTTTCCGTCCGCCAGCAGCCCCGCGACCGAATGCACCATGGAGATGTCCAGCGCCTCGCGCGGGTCCATCGGCGGCAGGATGCCGGGCAGCCGCGCCGCCAGCATCGACTTGCCCGACCCGGGCGGGCCGATCATCAGCAGGTTGTGCGCGCCCGCCGCCGCCACCTCCAGCGCCCGCTTGGCGGTTTCCTGCCCCTTGATATCGGCGAGGTCGAGCGCCGAGGCCGCATCCGGTTCGGCCAGTTGCGGTTCGGGTGCCGCGAGGATCTGCACGCCCTTGAAATGGTTGATCAGCGCCAGCAGCGTGGGCGGGGCCAGCACCGAAAGCTCCCCGGCGAACGCCGCCTCCCCGCCGCAGGCCGCAGGGCAGATCAGCCCGCGCCCGTTGGCGGCGGCGCCGATGGCGGCGGGCAGGACGCCCGCGACCCGGGTCAGCGCGCCGTCCAGCGCCAGTTCGCCCAGCGCCGTGTACTCCATCAGGTCCTCGCCCGGGAGCACATCCATCGCGACCAGCAGCCCCAGCGCGATGGGCAGGTCGAAATGGCTGCCTTCCTTCAGCACGTCGGCGGGCGACAGGTTGACCGTGATCCGCTTCGGCGGCAGCGCCAGCCCCAGCGCGCCCAGCGCCGAGCGCACCCGCTCCCGGCTTTCCGCCACCGCCTTGTCCGGCAGGCCGACGACGGTGAAGGCCGGCAAGCCCCCGGCGATCTGCACCTGCACATCGATATCCAGCGTATCCACGCCCTGGAAGGCGACCGTATTGATCCTGGCGACCATCGCAAAACCCGAAAATGTTCCTGTTATGATCCTGTTTTACCGGGAATGGTTGCGTTTGGCCAGCGCGTATAACCGGTAATGCGGCTCGATAACGCGAATTCGCGTCAGGCGTTCATGAAGGCCGCGCCGTTGGAATGGATCGTCTGGCCGGAAATGTAATGGCCGCCGGGGCCGACGAGGAAGCGGATCAGGTCGGCCATGTCCTGCGGCGTGCCTTCGCGGCCCATGGGGATTTTGCTGACGCGGGCCCGGATCTGCTCCGCCGTCATCGTCGCATCCGGCTCGCGGGTGTCATAGGCGCCGACGACGACCTGGTTGGCGGTGATGTTGTCGGCTGCGAGGTCGAGCGCGAGGCCGCGGATATACATGTTCAGCCCGGCCTTCGCGACCATCAGGTGCGACCGCCCCTTCTGCCCGGTATACGAATTCAGCCCGCCGACGCCGATGATCGCGCCGCCGCCGCGCTGGCGCATCGAGGGCACGGTGGCCCGCGCCAGGTGGAAACAGCCGAGGATCGACAGGTCGATGACCTGCTGGAAATCCTCGCGCGTCAGGTCGTCGAAGGATTTCGGGTTCCGCGTCGCGGCGTTGTGCACCAGGATATCGATACCGCCGAATTCGCCGATTGCCGCCTGCGCCATGCGTTCGATATCGTCCGGCTTGCGGCAGTCGGCCATGACCGCGATGGCCCGGCCGCCCGATGCGCGGATGCCGGCCGCCACTTCCTCGCACAAATCCTTCGCCTGCACCGCGTTGATGACGACGGCGGCGCCGGCGCGGGCCAGTTCCTCCGCCGTGACGCGGCCGATATTGCGGGCGCTGCCGGTGACGATGGCGACCTTGCCATCCAGTTCGTTTTTCAGATCGACCATGGTGAAATCCTTGCGCTGTGCCGGTGAGATACGGTTTCGTCCGCGTCGCCAGCGCCGCCTTTTTCAGCCACGCGGTGGCCCGCACGGCGCGCCGGCTGTCCGGGTCGCGGTGGACGGGGGCAGGTTACGTCATTCGCGTCCGGTCCGTACAGCGCCCGGCGCGTTCGTTCCGGCGGCAAGACGACACGGCGCGGACGGAATTGCCCGGCAGGATTTGCCCCTTCCGGCAGAATTTGCCGGGTCGATTGCGCCCGTCGACCGCGCGGGCCCGTGGAATCCGCGGCAAAGACCCGGTTTTCCGGCAATCCGCCGGGGCATGATTCTTGCTGCGTACAGGGCGGATAACACGGCGGCGCCGGCGGGCCGCGCCAGGATTTGTTAACGAAATCGCGTTATCCTGACAGGAACCGGACGGAGTCGGATGGACTTTTTCTTCAACAACTCGATCCAGCAGCTGAACGCGTCGCTGTTCACGTCGATCGGCCAGGCCGCGTCCGCGCGGACGGTCCAGGTCGCGCTGGCGGGGCGCAACAGCGGGCCCGCCGGCCCGGTGGAATCCCGCAACCAGTCGGCGCTCGAGGCGCGGGCCCGGGAATCGGTCCGCGTTGTGGAGGGGTTCACCAAGCTGACGATAAAGCAGAAGCGCGCGGTCAAGACGCTGGAGAAGACGACCGAGCGGCTGGGCGAAATGAAGACCCTGCTGCTCGAAGCCCGCGAACTGATCGTGAAGGCGCAGAACCCCGAAACCACGGATGAAACCCGGCGCGAATTCGCCAAGAAATTCGACCAGCTGGTCGGCCAGTACAATCTGAGGGCCAAGGGCGCGGGCCATCTTGGCACGAACCTGATCGGTTCCAGCATCCGCGACATCTTCGACGCCAACGACCTGTCCGTTCCGATCAAGCCGAAATCGTTTGCCACCACGACCTACCAGGGCAATTTCCTGGGCGCCGATTACGTGATCACGGATGGCGGCGGCAATGTCTTCATGCCCAATATTTTCGGCTCCACGCTCATCCAGTTTCCGCCGCCGGACGCGAACGACACCGGCACCCTGCTGCAAAGCACCGATACCGTGGCCTATGACAGCACGACGGGCGCCGTCTCGATTACCCGCGAGGGCGAAGGCGCGCCGATCCTGGAGGGCACGCTGGAGCGCAAGGGAGTCGGCCTCCTGCATTCCTATTTCTACGGCGGCTTCGAGGATGAAACCCTGCGCGCCACCGCGCTGGAGGATATCTCAAGTGCGCTGTCCAGCCTGCGCTTCAATATCACCATGTTCGAATCGCAACAGACCCGGGCCGAGGTCGCGCTGAAATTCAGCGAGGGCCAGATCGAGGAAAACAAGGGCGTCGCCGCCCGCATCGAGGCGGAGAAATTCGCCAATGAGCGGCGCTTCTCCCTGGAGGAACAGAAGCGGCAGATCCTGTTCGAGCGGTCCCTGACCGATTCGCTGAGCTACGGCACGCAGGGGCTGGCGGGAATGCTGCAGAAATCCCTGTTCGACTTCGAAATCTGACACAATTTCCGGCATTCATAGGAAATGCACCAGGCCTTCCTGCGGACTGCCAGAGAGCGGCAGGACGCTGATTTATGCGTGTAAGTCATCGCTATGTTCGTAGCTTTGACACTTTTCAAGGACGTACCCCAGGGCCGCACACTGCCTTTCGTGTTCAAGAGCGAGGCAGCGTCACTGGCCACAATCCAGCAGCGTGTAGAGCCCGGCAGCACGGTCTATGCGGACGAAGCATCAAGCTGGGATGACCTGCACGCCCGGTACGCCATGCACCGCGTCAACCACAGTGTCCCGTTCAAGGACGAAGACGCCTGTACCAACCAGGCCGAAAGCTATTTCTCCCGCCTGCGCCGCGCCGAAGTCGGCACGCATCACCATATTTTTGGCAAGTACCTGCAACAGTACGCCTACGAAATGGCGTGGCGCGAAGATCATCGCCGGGTATCGAATGGCGAGCAGTACGGGCTGGCCGTTGCCGCCGCGCTGGCGCATCCGGTTTCGCGGGACTGGAAGGGGTACTGGCAACATGGCTGGAAACCGAATCACTAGACCAACTACATCTAGATGTATCTCAGCAAACTTAGTACATGATACCGCTATTCCTTAGTCAAACGCTTGGATCGTGACATATTTGCAACAATATGTTGTGTATAATAAAAAATAGATCGCTTTAATCACATTATCCCCGCTAGCGGCATTGACGGCGCTCTTGTCAAGGGCTGTAATGGCTAAGGTTGAATCATATATTACTTGACTCACGCGTTTGCTTGGGTTATGCGGCGCGGCTTTGTTGCCCGCTTGGGGGAAGGCGAAATTATGGTTGCAGCTATGATGTTGACGAATCCTAGAAAAAAGCAAGAGCAGCCCGACGTTGAAGGGTACAGGAAATTTAAGGAGAGTATCTTTAGGTTGGTGTTTTCTCGTTTTTCGCGCGGAAATGTATCAACTCAAAATGGAAAGATGCTCACGAAAGAGGGTCTTGATCGTTTAAATAAGAAAAGTCGGAGGAGTTTGGCTGAATTGACTAAGTGGGCGGCGAAGTAATTTTTGGGGCCGCCCATTATGCCCGACCTGAGCCCATACGCAGACATTCTTGCGTCTATCCGTGCGGAATGGAATCAAGCTGAACGAACCATAAAAGACGCAGAATTGGCGATTAATGAGCCAATCCAGCCAAGTATTTTAGAACTACGGTACGCGGGGCGGCGATTAATAGAGGCCCTTGAGAAGCTCGCCACGGGCGGCGAACAGGAAGATATTTGCAAGCTTTTGAATGATGCGTATTTTAATTGCCTCCGTGCGCGGCATGATGCGATAGACGCTGCTTCCGCAGGGTTCATCATTACAATCAATTCAGTTCCTGAGTATCTCGGATATGATCCTGTTCTAAAGGCATTTCCAGATTTTCCTGAATTGCTCCTAAAGCTTACTAAATTATCTGATCTTATCGCGGACTCCCGGTCTGACCGCGAGAATAGGGATAAAATCTACCACTCGATAGAGCAGGGCGAGTTCCCGAAAATTCTCGAATTATATAAAAAATTTAAGTCGTCAGAACCCCTTATGGAGAAACTTGCAGGCCAACAACGATCCACCACGAGACGAAATGACATCTTTGGATGGGGTGGAATTATAATAGGCGTTGTTGGGCTTGGGGTAGGCATTTACTCGTTAGGCTGGAATTGGATCCATTAACGCACAACCCCCCCCAATTCCAGAACCCGCCCGAATCCTTTGACGCCTGCCGGATCAGCCCTTTCCGGCCCAGCCGCGTAAGGGCATAGCCTACCCGCTTTTTCATATCCGCGACTTCTTTCGGGTTGTTCCGGCTCTGGCCGCGATCCGCCATGAAGGCGAGGGCGATATCCTGAGACGTTGCAGTCCCGGCCTGCTGGCGCATGAAGCTTACGATGTACCGGGACATTTCGTGTTTGTGCGAGTCCAGCTTGTTCTGGAACTTCACCTTGCTGTTGTGCGGTATCGTCATGTCGGAGTCCATGACGCGGAGAGCCGCTTCCAGGGCTTCGGCATCGGCAATCAGTTCGGTTATGTGCTCGATATATAATGCCGCACAATTCCCGGTAGCGGGTCAGGGCAGGCGCGCCTCGATCGCGTTCCAGATATCCGCCTCCAGGCAGACATTGTTGAAGCGATTGACTTCCTGCAGCCCCGTCGGGGAGGTGACGTTGATTTCCGTCAGGTAATCCCCGATCACATCGATCCCGACGAAGATCAGCCCGTTTTCCTTCAAGGTCGGGCCGATGGCCTCGCAGATTTCCTCTTCCCGCCGGGTCAGCGTGGTCGGCGCCGGCCTGCCGCCCACATGCATGTTGGACCGCGCCTCCCCGACCGGCGGAATGCGGTTTGTCGCGCCCATCGCCTTGCCGTCGATCAGGATGATCCGCTTGTCGCCGGCGCGGACTTCCGGCAGGTAGCGCTGCACGATGATCGGTTCGCGGTAGATGCCGGTAAATACTTCCAGCAGCGACGCCAGGTTTTCGTCGCCGGGCGTGATATGGAAAACGCCGGCGCCGCCATTGCCGTAGAGCGGCTTGACGATGATGTCCTTGTGCTCGGCGCGGAACGCCAGGATTTCCTCGCGGCTCGACGTGATCAGCGTCGGCGGCATCAGCTCCGGAAAGCGGGTCACGAAAATCTTTTCCGGCGCGTTGCGCACATGGGTCGGGTCGTTCACGACCAGCGTTTTGGGGTGGATATGCTCCAGCACATGGGTGGCGGTGATGTAGGCCATGTCGAAGGGCGGGTCCTGGCGCATGAGGATGACGTCCATCGTCGACAGGTCCATCAGGACGCGGGGCCCGGTCTCGAAATGGTTGCCGGATTCGCGGCGCAGGGTCAGCCGCTGGCCGCGCGCCGTGACCCTGCCGTCGCGGAAGGTCAGGTCGCTGGGCAGGTAATAGTACAGGTCATGGCCGCGCTTCTGCGCCTCGAGCCCCAGCACGAAGCTGCTGTCCCCGTTGATGTCGATTTTCTCGACCGGGTCCATCTGAATGGCGACGGATAGGCTCATGTTCGGCTCCCCCTTGTAACCCGATCCGGAATCCCGCGTAGTTTGACTTCGTGCGGACGGCGGGCATCATAGCGACGCCGCCCGGCGCCGCCCAGCCCGTCAGTTCAGCCGTTCGCGAATCTGTTGCAGCAGGGAAGCGGCCTCGATCCGGGCGGCCTGCCCGACATCGAAGGTCAGGAATGTCTCGAGGGCGTTCATGGCCGCCTGAAAGCGGCTCGCCTTGGCGTTCAGCAGGCCGGATTCCCGCCACAGGGCCGGTTCGCCCGGCGCCAGAAGCAGCATGCTGTCGACGATGGCGCAGGCCCCCTCGGCGTCGTTGTTCTGGATCTTGCGCAGCTTGATATTGTTCTGCAACCGGATCAGGACGTCGCGGTCGCTCACCGGGGCGTAATGTTCGGGCAGCAGTTCCGCGTCGCTGCCGGTCATGGATTTCAGCATGTCGCGCAGGTTATGCGGTTCCAGCGGCGTGCCGCCGTGAAACGGATCGATCACAAGCCTGGCGTTGCCGCCATCCAGCCGCAGCAGGAAATGGCCGGGAAAGGCAAGGCCCGTGATCGGCCAGGCCTGCGCGCGGGCGACATGGATGTACAGGATACCCAGTGCGACCGGCAGGCCCTTGCGCCGGTCGATGACCCGCATCAGGTTCGCATTCTGCATGTCGTCGTAATTCAGCGCGTCGCCCGAATAGCCGTACTGGGATACCAGCGTCGTATTCATCGCATCCAGCCGTTCCGACAGGCTGTCGGCGCCGCCCGCCGCACGGCCGACATCCGACGCCAGCGCCGCGAGATGCTGGTGATAGCGGTCCAGTCCGACGCGTGGCCGGTCGAACGACGCCAGCGCCAGCGCAGCGCCCGCAATGTCGACGGCGGCGCCGTCGGAAGCGCCGACCTCGCGCAGGATCCGTTCTGCTTGCTTGCGTTCCATTCGCCGTCTAACCCATTGTTTCCGCTGATTTGATCCGGACATGGCTGATGATGCGACGGACATATTTGAGTTCCCGGGCGTGGTCCCGGACCCGCTCCAGTTCCGCCTTGCTTTGCGCGATACCCATCAGATAGACGGTGCCGTTGACCGTATCCACGGCATAGTTGATCGCCCGCACCCTGCCGTCGAAGGTCAGCCGCAGCCGAAGCTGCGCACTGACCCATGTGTCCCGCGCGATATCCAGGATGTCGCTGCTGTCGGCGATCTGGATTTCATTGATGACCGTTTTCACGCCGTCGACCTGCCAGGCGTGCCGTACGGCAGTCACCCGGTCGGCAATCTTCGGGACCGTGCCCGTCAACAGCACCTCGCCCAGATGAACCTCGATGCTGATGTCCCGCAGGCTGACGCCGTGTTCGATGAACGCTGCCGCGATCCTGCCATTGATGACCGTATCGTCGATGGCGCCGCCGAGGCCACGCTCCTGCATCGCGGCGGTGCCGGCGGTCGCTCCCGCGCCGACGGCGAGGCTGACGCATCCGGACAGGGTGAGGGCCAGCATGACGATTCCCGCCATCGCGGCGGTCCGGGCGCCTGCAGTCCGGTTGTGACCATTCCTGTCGTCATGTGTCCGCATGGCATCTATCTACTTAACCGTTGTCCGGACGCCAAGCGCCAATCACATGTTTCGGCGCCCGCCAGGGGGCAACGGCGATCACGTCGAAACGGATATCCAGCGCCGCCAGGTCGGCCCGCCCGGCGATCAGCCATTCCGCGGCGCGTCGCAGCCGGTGGCGCTGGCGTGGAGAGACCGATTCGAGCGCGTCGTCGCGGTTCCGCCGCGCCTTCACCTCGATGATCGCCAGGGTCCGGCCGCGCCGCGCGACAAGGTCGATTTCGCCGACCGGGGTACGCCGCCGCCGGCCGACGATCCGGTAGCCCCGCAGGACCAGCCATGCCATGCACAGTATTTCGGCGACATGTCCGCGACGCCATGCCTCGCGGCGGCGCGCCGGCGTCATTTGTCAAGGTTCAGGGCAAGCGCCCTGGCATAGACCTCGCGCCGGGACGAACCGGTTGCCTCGGCAACGGTCGCCGCCGCGTCGCGCAGGCTCATGTCCTGCAAGGCCCGCCGCAACAGGGCGTCGATATCCGGCGCGTCTTCCGCCGCGTCCGCGCCTGGCGGTCCGACGACGATGACGGCCTCGCCCGGCGGCGGTTCGCTGGATTCGTAGTACCGGATCAGATCGTCCAGCGAACCGCGGCGGATTTCCTCGTACCGCTTGGTCAGTTCGCGCGCGATGGCGGCCTGGCGCGGCCCCAGGACGGTCCGCATGTCGCGCAGCGCCGCCGCGAACCGCCGCGGCGATTCGAAAAAAACCAGCGTCGCGCCAATGCCCGCAAGCGGCCGCAACGCGGTCCGCCGCTGCCCGCTGCGGGGCGGCAGGAAACCGGCAAACAGGAACCGGTCGGTCGGCAGGCCGGCGGACGCCAGCGCCGCAAGCGTCGCGCTGGCGCCGGGAATGGCGGTTACCGCGATGCCGGCCGCGACGGCTTCGGTCACCAGCCGGTAGCCGGGGTCGGAAATCAGCGGCGTACCCGCATCGCTGACCAGGGCGATGCGCCCGCCCTCCTGCAACTGCCGGATCAGTTTCGGCCGTACTTTTGCCGCATTGTGCTCGTGATATGCGGTCATCGCGGTTTGTATGTCGTGCGCGTGCAGCAGTTTCGCGGTGACGCGGGTATCCTCGCAGGCGATCCGGTCCGCCGCCTTCAGGGTGTCGACCGCGCGGTAGGTGATATCGCGCAGATTGCCGATCGGCGTTGCGACGATGTACAGGCCGGGATCCAGCGCAGGCGCTGGTTTACTTCCAATCGGAGGCTCGTTAGTGTCCGCCATCATGAGTTCCCAGCCAGATCAGAAATGCCGCATGTCGCGGCGGGTTCCTCCGGTTCGCGGCACGGCAGGATCATGGCTGTGCGTTGCCGTTCTCATACTGTTCGGCGTTACCGGTTGTGCGGGTACCACCGTAAAAGAAGAAGGACAGTTCCGCAAATTCGAACCGTCCACCGGGCAAGTCGAATCGAATGCGTCAAACCCGGCGGCGTCACCGGAAAATGCGGGCGCTGCGTCGGCGCCGGCCGCCTCAGGGGCGACACCGGCGCACCCGGGCGCACCCGTGATTGACCTCTCGGCGCCGGCGGAAGTACGGGTCGCGATCCTGCTGCCGTTGACCGGGGCGCACGCGGCGCTGGGAAAGGCGATGCTCGATGCGGCGCAGCTGTCGATGTTCGAACTCGCGGGGGATAATTTCGTGCTGATGCCGTTCGATACGGGCGGCACGGACCAGGGCGCGCGCCAGGCCGCCGCCATGGCGATCGGGCACAATGCCCGGCTTATCCTCGGCCCGCTGACCGCGGGGTCGGTGCTGGCCGTCGCACCCGTTGCCCGGGCCGCGGGGGTCCAGGTCATTTCATTCTCCAATTCGCACGAGGTCGCCGGCGACGGCGTCTTTATCCTCGGCTTCGTACCGCGCCAGCAGGTCGAGGCGGTGGTCGGTTATGCCGCGAGCGAAGGCGCGGCCCGCTTTGCGGCGCTTGTCCCGGACGACAGTTACGGTCATTCGGTGGTCGACGCGGTTCGCGAGTCGGCGCAGCGGCGCGGCGCGGCGCTGGTCCGGATCCGTTTATACGATACCGCGGCGAACGATTACACGGACCTGGTAAGGGATTTTTCCGGCTACGCCAACCGTCACAGCGCGCTGCTTGCGCAGCGCCGGGCGCTCGCCGGAAAAAACGATGAAGTTTCCCGGCAGGCCCTGCGCCGGCTGGAGCGGGTGGACACCATCGGCGAACCGCCTTTTGACGCGCTGGTCCTGCCGGAAAGCGGTGAGCGGCTGCGCACGATGTCGGCGCTGCTGTCGTATTTCGACATCGATGTTCCGGCCGTGAAACTTCTGGGCCTGCGCTCCTGGGACCTGATCCCCAATCTCGGCAGCGAGCCGGCACTGATCGGGGCATGGTTCGCCGGGTCGCCGGTTGAGGAGCGCGACCGTTTCAACGACCGGTTCAAACGCGCCTTCGGGCGGACGCCGCCGCGCCTTGCGACCCTGGCCTATGACGCGACGGCGCTGGCCGCCATCCTGGGACAGGCCGAGGACGGACCGGACTATTCCGCCCGGGCCCTGATGGACCCGAACGGGTTTCTGGGAGTCGACGGTATCTTCCGGCTGAACCCGGACGGCATCGCGGAACGCGTATTTGCGATCTACGAGGTGACCCGGGACGGGGTGAACGTGCGCCGTTCGGCGCCGACCAGCTTTACGCCGCTGACCAACTGATACGGGGCTCAGGCCATCAGATGCGCGATGACGGCGTTCAGCCGCGTGCGTCCCGCCGGCGTCGCCCGCAGCCATCCATCGTGCCGGACCAGAAATCCGCCCTCGGTCAGCGCCGCCAGCCTTGCAGGGTTGAGGGAATCATCGAAGCCGCGCCCGGTAATGCCGCGCAACCGGCTCTCCGGAATCCCCTCGGCCAGGCGCAACCCCATCAGCACGGCCTCGTCCAACTGCGTTCCCGGATCCAGCCGTTCCCGCGATTCCATGCCCTCGCCCTTCTCGTCGACCTGCCGCAGCCAGGCGTCGGGGCTGCGCACCCGCTGCGTCCCGGTGCGCTGTCCGTCCAGGGTCAGCCGCCCATGCGCGCCCGGGCCGATCCCGGCGTAATCGCCGTAGCGCCAGTAGGTCAGGTTATGCCGGCTCTCGCCGCCCGGCCGGGCGTGGTTCGACACTTCATAGGCGGGCATGCCGGCGGCTTCGAGGATATCCTGCGTGACCTCGTATAGTGCGGCGGCCGGCTCCTCCTCCAGCGGCGTCAGCCTGCCCTGCCGCCACAGGTCGTGGAACGGCGTGCCGGTTTCCAGCGTCAGCTGATATACGGACAGATGGTCCGCCGACCAGGTCAGCGCCCGGCGCAGTTCTTGTGACCATCCGGCAGTTGTCTGTTCCGGGCGGCCATAGATCAGGTCGAAGGAAAACCGGTCGAACAGCCGCGCCGCGCTTTCGACGGCGGCCAGCGCTTCGGCGGCGCTGTGTCCGCGGCCGAGGAATTTCAGCGCCCGGTCGTCCAGCGCCTGCACGCCCAGCGACACCCGGTTGACGCCGGCGGCGCGGATATCGGCCAGCCGCGCCTGCTCCACCGAGGTCGGGTTGGCCTCAAGCGTGATTTCCGCATCGGGCGCCAGCACCCAGTGTTTCGCGGCGCGATCCAGCAGCGCCGCGACCGTTGCCGGGTTCATCAGCGATGGCGTGCCGCCGCCGAAGAAAATACTGGTGATCGTTCGTCCGGGCAATTCCCGCGCGGTGCTGTCCAGTTCGGTCAGCAGCGCGGTGCGCCAGTGCGCCTCGTCGATGGACTCCCGCACATGGCTGTTGAAGTCGCAATACGGACATTTCGACAGGCAGAACGGCCAGTGGATATAGAGCGCCAGCGGGTGTCCGGATCGGTCCATCACCGTCCTATTTCCCGGCGAAACAGCCCGCGACCAGCTTGCGGAAGGCGTCGGCGCGGTGGCTGATCGCGTGTTTGCGGTCGGGGTCCATTTCGCCGAAGGCTTCGGTTTCGCCGTCAGGCAGGAAAATCGGGTCGTAGCCGAAACCCCTGGTGCCGCGCGGGGGCCATACCAGTGCGCCGGATACCGTGCCTTCGAACGTTTCCACATGCCCGTCCGGCCAGGCCAGCGCCAGCGCGCAGACGAAATGCGCGCTGCGGTCGGCGGCGTCGCCCAGCGCCTTTTCGACCTTCGTCATCGCTAGGCCGAAATCCTTTTCCGGGCCGGCCCAGCGGGCCGAATAGATGCCCGGATCGCCGTTCAGCGCCGTCACCGCGAGGCCGGAATCATCGGCCAGCGCGGGCAGGCCGGATCCTTCCGCCGCCGCTTTCGCCTTGATGACCGCATTGGCGATAAAGCTGTCGCCATCCTCCACCGGCTCCGGCAGGCCGAGATCCCCGGCGGAAACGACGTCGGCATCGAAAGGCGCCAGCAACGCGCCGATCTCCCGGACCTTGCCGGGATTATGGCTGGCGATGACCAGCCTGCCGCCGTCGAAATGCCGCGCCATGGCTGTCAGAGCCCGAGCGCCGCGTTCTGCTTCGCGACCAGCTCATGCACGCCCTTGCGCGCCAGCCCCATCAGCGACAGGAATTCATCCTGCGAGAACGGATCGCCTTCGGCCGTGCCCTGCACCTCGACGATGCCGCCGGCGCCGGTGAAGACGAAGTTGGAATCGGCCTGCGCGGTGGAATCCTCCGCATAATCCAGATCCAGCACCGGCGTACCTTCCCACAACCCGCAGGAAATCGCGGCCACCGCGTCCTTCAGCGGAATGTCCCCGATCGCTTTCAGCGACTGCATGTGCCGGAAGGCGAGATACAGCGCGACATAGCCGCCGGTGATCGCGGCCGTGCGCGTGCCGCCATCGGCCTGGATGACGTCGCAGTCGACCCGGATCTGGCGTTCGCCGAAACCTGCCATATCCGTGACAGCGCGCAGGCTGCGGCCGATCAGCCGCTGGATTTCCTGTGTCCGCCCGGATTCCGCGGCGCGGCGCCGGTCCATGCGGGAATCCGTCGACCGCGGCAGCATGCCGTATTCCGCCGTCACCCAGCCGCGGCCGGTATTGCGCAGGAAGGGGGGAACCCGCTCCTCGATACTCGCCGTGCAAAGGACATGAGTATCGCCGAATTTCGTCATGCAGGAGCCTTCCGCATACTTCGAAAAGCCGGTTTCCAGGGTGATGGCGCGCAATGCGTCGGGCGCGCGGCCCGATGGTCGATCCATGTCATGCTCTTTCATTTGCTGAAACGTGGCCGGACGCTACTGTCTGCGGCTTCCGCTGTCCAGCACGCGAGGGGCGATTACCGGATAACCTTGAATTGCGCCGGGTAACGTCACTACATTCCCCCCAGCATGGAACCGGACCTGAACCAGCGCTCGCGCGAGGTATTGCGCCTCGTCGTCGAAGCCTATGTGGAAACCGGCGAACCGATCGGTTCGCGGTCGCTGTCGCGCCAGCTCAACAATTCGTTGTCGCCGGCCACGATCCGTAATGTCATGGCGGATCTGGAGGAATCCGGGCTGCTGTATGCGCCGCATACCTCCGCCGGGCGGCTGCCGACCGATGCGGGGCTGCAGCTCTTTGTCGACGGCATCCTCGAAATCGGCAATCTGACCGAGGAACAGCGACGCGATATCGAAAGCCAGTGCGTCACCGCCGGCCGCACGCTGAACCAGATGCTGGAGGAAACCTCCTCGCTGCTGTCCGGCCTGTCGCATTACGCGGGGCTCGTGGTCGCGCCGAAGAAGGAAGCGGCGCTGAAGCATATCGAATTCGTCGGCCTGGGCATGGGCCGGGCGCTGGTGGTGATCGTCAGCCAGGACGGGCTGGTGGAAAACCGCGTGATCGACCTGCCGGTCGGCATGCCGGCGTCCAGCCTGGTCGAGGCCAGCAATTTCTACACGGCGCATGTGGCGGGGCACACGCTGAGCGAGGCGCAGGAAATCATCCGGCGGGAAATCGCCAGGGAACGCGCGGAAGTCGATGCCCTGACCCGCGACGTGGTCGAGGCCGGGCTCGCGACCTGGTCATCGGGCGCGCAGGGCGGCGGGGTGCTGATCGTGCGCGGCCAGGCCAACCTGCTGGACGACGTGAAGGGCATGACCGACCTGGAACATATCCGGGCGCTGTTCCAGAAACTGGATACGAAGGAATCGGCGCTCCGCCTGATGGAAGCGGCGGACAAGGCCGAAGGCGTGCAGATTTTCATCGGCGCCGACAACGAGCTGTTTTCGCTGGCGGGCTGTTCGGTGATTATCGCGCCGTTCTCCAACAGCGAAGAACAGATCGTCGGGGCGATCGGGGTTGTGGGCCCGGCCCGCATGAACTATGCCCGCATCATTCCCATGGTGGATTACACGGCAAAAATCGTCAGCCGCATTGTCGGCTGACAGGCGAGGACCAGAATTGATGACAGAAGACGACAAGCAGACCCCGGCCGAACCGGAAACCGGCGCGGAAGACGCTCCCGCAACGGGCGCCGGCAAGGCCGAAACCGATCCGCCCGTGGAAGCCGCCGCGGCGGAAAAGACGCCGGAAGAGCGCATTGCCGAACTGGCGGCGGCGCTGGCCGAGGCCAATGACCGGTCGCTGCGCAACCTGGCGGAAATGGAAAATATCCGCCGCCGCGCGGAACGCGAAAAATCCGATACGCTGCGCTACGGCGCCAGCGGGCTGGCGCGCGACCTGTTGAACGCCGCCGACAATCTGCGCCGCGCGCTGCAATCGGTGCCGCCGGAAATGCGCGAAGGCGACGAAGCGGTTCGGAATTTCGTCCTCGGCGTCGAGATGACGGAAAAGGAACTGCTGAACGCGTTTGAAAAACACGGCATCCGGCAGATCCTGCCGCTGGGCGAGAAATTCAACCATGCGGAACACCAGGCGATGTTCGAGGTGCCGGGCACGGACAAGCCGGCCGGCACCATCGTCGAGCTGATGCAGCCAGGCTACATCATGCATGACCGCCTGTTGCGCCCGGCCATGGTCGGCGTCGCCAAGGGCGACCCTGAAGACTCCCGCGTCGATACGACCGCCTGACGGTTTCGGCGGGCTTATCCGAGCATCGGTCGCGCCGGGTCATGGGCGGCCAGGCGCTGCTTTGTCTTGCCCGGATCGCGGACAGCATAGCAGTAGGCGCAGCCCTGCGCGCAGCTGTCATAGGCGCCGATATCGCGCGATTCATGGCACAGGCAATCCGGGCGGTTGCCGCGGATCCGGGCGGCGACCGGCCGGCCCGCGACATCGCCCAGCCGCGCGGCATCGATGCAGCTTGCGGCGGCGATGCCCTCGCCGCGGTATGAATCCTGGCTGCAGAGCGCCGCTGTCATGCCGTGATCCCGCGCGATGACGGCGAGATCCGCCGCGAGCCGCCGTTTTTCCGCATCCGGCGGGTCGCTCCAGATGAAACGGTTCCGCGCCGCCGCGGCGTCCAGGTTGCGCTTCGTCTTCGTATAGACATGCGCGAACGACATCACGACCTCATCCACCGCACCAGCCAGCGATCCGGCAAGGCGGGCGAAGTTTTCACGATGCCAGTCCGGCGGCGTCAGGTCGCTGGCCACGACCGGGTCATAGCGCCAGACCCCGCGCCGCGGCCCGAAATCACGGGCCAGCCGCCGCAGGTCGGCGATGGCGCGGTTGGCGGCCACGGTTCCCGTTTCCAGCGCACGCGGATAGCCGGTGATCGTGTACTGCACGATGAAGGGGTAGTTCCGGCCGATTGCGGCCAGATGCCGGTAAAAGGGCCGCAGGTTGCGCGTCCAGAACACGAATCCGTCAACGGCTTCCGGCGTCAGGGACACCGTATAGGGCCTGCCGCCATAAGGATTCGCCACGCGGCACGATCCCGCGGCCAGCCGCCGCAGGAACCAGTCGCCGTAAAAGGCCGGAATGTCGGTTCTGTAACTGGCGGATACGATCATGGGCTTGCAGACGAAAATAGAACAATTATGGAACATATAGCTTTGGATTGTGGACCGCGCAACTTGTCATCCGGATGTTGACGGGTGCGGCGCGAACTTCGAAAGGGAGAATATGGCACGCTTTTCCTTTTGTTCCGATCTTGCATCCCTCGGCTTCAAATGGATACAGCGTTTCCGTCCGGCGGGAAAACCTGAAAACGCCGATCGATAATTGCAGGGTGAATTTTCTGCCGTCCGGTGGCTTGCGCCCGATTTGGAACGTCCCTATATGACCGTCAGTCCACAACGTTTCTGTGATCCTTAACATTCAGGGGCCCCGCCAGGCGCCGCAATGCGGGTCGGCACGGGTTGCCGCAAGAAAAGAGGGTATTCGGTATGAGTAAAGTCATCGGCATTGACCTGGGAACGACAAATTCCTGCGTCGCCGTCATGGAAGGTTCTTCCGCCAAGGTTATCGAAAGCGCCGAAGGGTATCGCACGACGCCCTCCATGGTCGCATTCACGGATAGCGGGGAACGGCTGGTCGGCCATTCGGCCAAGCGTCAGGCGGTGACCAATCCCGGAAATACGTTCGCATCCATCAAGCGCCTGATCGGCCGCCGCGCCACCGATGCGGAGGTCGAAAAGGACAAGGGCCACGTCCCGTACAAGATTATCGCCGGCGACAACGGCGATGCATGGGTCGAAGGCAAGGACGGCAAGACCTACGCGCCGAGCCAGATCAGCGGTTTCATCCTGCAGCACATGAAGCAGACGGCGGAATCCTATCTGGGTGAAACCGTGACGCAGGCGGTCGTGACGGTTCCCGCCTATTTCAACGACTCGCAGCGCCAGGCGACGAAGGATGCCGGCAAGATCGCGGGCCTTGAAATCCTGCGTATCATCAACGAACCGACGGCGGCGGCGCTGGCCTATGGCCTCGACAAGAAGTCGACCGGCACGATCGCGGTTTACGACCTTGGCGGCGGCACGTTCGACGTTTCCATTCTGGAAATCGGCGATGGCGTCTTCGAGGTGAAGTCGACCAATGGCGACACCTTCCTCGGCGGCGAGGATTTCGACCAGCGGATCATCCAGTACCTGTGCGACGAATTCAAACGCGAACAGGGCATTGACCTGCGCGGCGATCCGCTTGCCCTGCAGCGGCTGAAGGAAGAATCCGAAAAGGCGAAGATCGAACTGTCCAGCTCGATGACGGCGGAAATCAACCTGCCCTTCATCACCGCCGACCAGTCCGGGCCGAAGCACCTGAACATGAAGCTGACCCGGGCCAAGCTTGAAGCGCTGGTCGACGACCTGGTGACCCGGACCAAGGGTCCGTGCCAGAAGGCGCTGAAGGATGCGGGGCTGAAGGCGAGCGAGATCAACGAGGTGATCCTCGTCGGCGGCATGACCCGCATGCCGAAGATATTCGAAACGGTCAAATCCATCTTCGGGCGCGAACCGCATCGCGGCGTCAACCCGGATGAAGTCGTGGCGATCGGCGCGGCCATCCAGGCCGGCGTGCTGCAGGGCGACGTCAAGGACGTACTGTTGCTGGACGTGACGCCGCTGTCGCTGGGCATCGAAACCCTGGGCGGCGTGTTCACCCGGCTGATCGACCGCAATACGACGATCCCGACCAAGAAAAGCCAGGTCTTCTCCACGGCCGAGGACAACCAGACCGCGGTCACGATCCGGGTGTTCCAGGGCGAACGCGAAATGGCGGCGGACAACAAGGTGCTGGGCCAGTTCGACCTGGTCGGCATTCCCTCGGCCCCGCGCGGCATGCCGCAGATCGACGTGACCTTCGATATCGACGCCAACGGCATCGTCAATGTCTCCGCCAAGGACAAGGGCACCGGCAAGGAACAGCAGATCCGCATCCAGGCCTCCGGCGGGTTGTCCGACGAGGACATCGAAAAGATGGTGAAGGATGCGGAAGTGCATTCCGCCGAGGACAAGAAGCGGCGCGAGTTGGTTGAAGTCCGCAATGTCGCCGACAGCCTCGTCTACCAGACGGAAAAGAGTCTTGCCGAACATGGCGACAAGATTCCGGCCGGCGACAAGACGCAGATCGAAACCGATGTCGCGGCGCTCAAGACCGCGCTGGAAGGCGACGACGCCGCCGATATCAAGGCCAAGACCGAGACGCTGTCGCAGTCGTCGATGAAGCTGGGTGAAGCCATCTACAAGGCCAGCCAGGACGAAGCGGCGGGGCCGGATATGGGCGACGCGACGGACGGCAAGGCAGCCGACGAGAATGTGGTCGACGCCGATTTCGAGGAAGTCGACGACGATAAGAACAAGTCGGCATAGGCTCGGCTGATCCGGTTCTGTCGTGCTTCGGGGAAACGGGGAGAACGGTCGAAACGGCAACAGGACGCCGGCGGACGAACATTCCGCCGGCTTCGGCCTGTCGAGGCCCGTTTATGTCCGGGGGCAGCGTTGACGCGATATAGGGATATGACATCATTCCGTATCAGGAATTCCGGCCCGGTCGCCGGGTCCAGCCGCCACGTGAACCGGATCGGTCCAATGGAAAACAGAGCGCCTGCACCGGGATACCCGCAACCTGCTGCGGTTCCATGTAACCCGGACGTGCTCTAGGGTGGGAATATGGCTGTAGATTATTACGAGACCCTTGGCGTGGAGCGCGGCGCCAGCCAGGCTGAGCTGAAAAAGGCGTTCCGCAAGGCGGCCATGCAGTATCACCCGGACCGTAATCCCGGTGACGAACGGGCGGAACAGAAATTCAAGGAAATCAACCGCGCCTACGAGGTCCTGAAGGATGACCAGAAGCGCGCCGCCTATGACCGGTATGGCGAAGCCGCCTTTGAAAACGGCAATGGCGGCCATCCGGGCGGCGGGTTCGGGTTTTCCGGCGGCTTCGCCGATATCTTCGACGAGATGTTCGGCGCGATGGGCGGCCAGCGCGGCGGCGCGAACCGGCGCGGTTCGGACCTGCGCTACAATCTCGAAATATCGCTGGAAGAGGCGTTTCACGGCAAATCGGCCGATATCCGGGTGCCGACATCGGTCACCTGCGACACCTGCGATGGCAGCGGCGCCGAGGGCGGCGCCCAGCCCGTGACCTGCCCGACCTGCCGGGGCGCCGGCAAGATGCGCTCGCAGCAGGGATTCTTCACGGTGGAACGGACCTGCCCCGGTTGTCACGGTGCGGGACGGGTGATCGACAAACCCTGTCCGGCCTGCAACGGCACGGGCCGCACGCACAAGGAAAGGACCCTGGCGGTCAAGATTCCGCCGGGTGTCGAGGAAGGCACGCGGATCCGCCTGTCCGGCGAAGGCGAGGCCGGCATGAACGGCGCCCCGCCGGGCGACCTGTACATATTCCTGTCGATTCTGCCGCACCGCCTGTTCCAGCGCGAAGACGCCGATATCTTCTGCAAGGTGCCGATGTCGATGACCTCCGCGGCGCTGGGCGGGAATGTCGAGGTCCCGACCATCGACGGCGGCAAGGCCAAGGTGACCGTGCCGCCGGGCACGCAGAGCGGTCAGCAGTTCCGGCTGCGGAGCAAGGGGATGAGCATCCTCAATTCCCGGCAGCGCGGCGACATGTATGTCGAAGCGCGGATCGAAACCCCCGTGAACCTGTCGCGCAAGCAGCGCGAGCTGCTGCAGGAATTCGAAAAGGCCGGCGGCGGCCGTTCGGTGAGTCCGGAATCGGAGGGCTTCTTCACCAAGGTCAAGGAATTCTGGGAGGACCTGAAGGATTGAGATGGCCGAATCCGACAACAGTTACGAGGCCGCGCTGGCCGTCATGGATGCGCATCTCGCGGGGCTGAACGCCCGCGACGAGTCGGCCGTTGCCGCGACGCTGCATTTCCCGCATTACCGGCTGAGCGGCGGGCGGATGCAGGTCTGGGAAACGCCCGACGATTATTTCGCCGACTTTTTGGCCCGCGCCGGCGACGGCTGGGACCACACTGCCTGGGATTCGCTGGACCGTATCGCGGCGGGCCCGGACAAGGTCCATCTCGATGTCCGCTTTACCCGCTACCGGGCCGACGGTACGGCGCTGGGGCAGTTCCGGTCGCTCTGGGTCATTGCCCGGCTCGATGGCCGGTGGGCCGCGCAGCTCCGCTCCAGCTTCGCCGCCTGACTTCCTTATATATCCGGTTTCGCGTCCGCCCAGGGATGCGCCGCCTCATAGGCGGCGGCGGCCTGCAGGACGGTCAGGTCCGCAAAGCGCCGGCCGACGATCTGCAACCCGACCGGCAGCCCCGCCGCGGTGAAGCCGACCGGAATGGTTGCCGCCGGGCTGCCGGAAAAATTGAACGGGTAGGAAAACCCGGCCCAGGGGAACCAGTCCCAGTCATGCTGCGGCCAGCCTTCCGGGTTCAGCCGTCCGACCGGCAGCGCCGCCACGGAAACCGTCGGCGTCAGCAGCAGGTCATAGGTGGTGAAGAAACGGGCGACGGCGCTGCTGAACACCATTTTCTGCTTGCGGTGCCGGATGTATTCGGCGGACGTGCAGGCGAGCCCCTGTTCGATGCAGGCGACCAGCCCCGGGTCCATCCTGTCGCGCCATTGCGGCAGGCGGCTGCCGTAATTGCCGCCTTCATGGGCGCTCCACATGACCCGGATGGTTTCGGCGGTGTCGGGCCAGTCGAGGACCGGTTCCTCCAGCAGGGCGCCCAGCCCGGCGAAGCGCCGCGCCGCCGCGGCGCACAGCGCTGCGATTTCCGGATCGACCCGCAATCCGCCGAGATCCGGGCTCCAGCCGATACGCAGGCCGGCCACGCCGTCCCGCAGCCGTCCGGGATAATCCTCCGGCGCGCCCTCCAGCGAGGTGTTGTCCAGCGGATGCGGCCCGGCCATGACCGAGAGCATCAGCGCCGCATCGGCGACCGTGCGGGTGATCGGACCCGATGACGCGGTGCTGTCGCTGTTCGCCTGGGGCACGGCGGGAACCCGCCCGAAACTCGGCTTCATGCCGAACACGCCGCAGAAGCTGGCGGGCACCCGGACCGACCCGGCGCCGTCGCCGCCCTGATGCAGCGGACCCATCCCGGTCGCCGCCGACGCCGATGCGCCGGCGCTGGACCCGCCGGAAGTATGGTCCCGGTTCCAGGGGTTGCGGGTTTCTCCGGTCAGCGGGCTTTGCCCAATTGCCTTCCAGCCGAATTCCGGCGTCGTCGTCTTGCCCATGACGATGGCGCCGGCCGCTTTCAGGCGCGCGACCATGGGCGCATCCTGGGCGGCGGTGCGGTCGGCGAAGATGTGCGACCCGGCGCGGAATTTCAGCCCTTCCGCCGGGGCCAGGTCCTTGATCGTTACCGGCACGCCGTGCAGCGGCCCAGGGGCGGCATGTCGCATGATGGCGGCTTCCGCCGCCTTCGCCGTATCGCGGGCGCGATCGAAATCCGTATCGCTGAACGCGTTGATTTCCGGATTGACCCGTTCGATCCGCGACACGATCGCGTCGATGACTTCGACAGGGGATACCGTCCTGTCACGGATCAGGGCCGCAATTACCGTTGCGGGGGTGTAGCAGAGATCGTCGTTCGCCATGTTGGGGTCGCAGTGATTTCACGGACAGGTGCGGTTACTTCGTAGAGCACATCGTATTCAAATGGAACCGTGACAGGTTCCATTTGAACCCGTGAACGGGCCCAACGGTCGATAAGGTCGAACGGGCCCGCGTTTACATCGCGATCCGGCCGGGGTTAAGCTGGGTGAAGGCGAGACGTTTCCCAGGGAGAAAACAGCCAATGACCACCGTGATGGCGCGCGACGTAATCCCCTCCGGCAAGGCGCTCGGCGCCGAAGTGACCGGTATCGATCTTTCCGGGCCGCTGGACGGCGACACGGTGGCGTTCCTCAAGGCGGCCTGGCGCGACAACCTGGTGCTGCTGTTCCGCCACCAGAAGCTGGAGGATACGGATCTGCTGCGCATCGCCGAGGCGCTGGGCGGCGCGCAGGCCACCGGGTCGCGGCAGTATTTCGTCGACGCCGGATACAAGGAAGGCTCCGCCCGCGTCTCGAAACTGCCGGGCATTTCCTATATCTCCAACCTGGACGAGGACGGCAAACCCTTCCTGAAGGCCGAACACGCATCGGGCAGCCAGCGGCTGTTCTGGCATACCGACAATTCCTATGTCGAAAACCCGCCCAGCGGCAGCCTGCTGTATTCGCTGCAGGTGCCGGTGGATGGCGGTGGCGAAACCCTGTTCGCCAATCAGTACATGGCCTATGATTCGCTGTCCGATGCGCTGAAGGCCCGGATCGCGGGCCTGCATGTCCGCCACGACAACAGCCGCAACACCGCCGGCGGCGCCCGGCCGACCCGCAGGCTGCCCGCGACGCGCGACGAGGTCGAGGGACCGGTGCATCCGCTGGTCCGGGTTCACCCGCTGTCCGGCCGCAAGGCGCTGTATCTGGGTCGCCGCTACGCCGCCCCGTCCAGCTATATCGTCGAACTGCCGGAAGCGGAAAGCGACGCATTGCTCGATACGTTATGGGCTCATGCGACCCGTCCGGAACTGACCTGGGGACATTCCTGGGCGCCGGGCGAGGCGCTGCTGTGGGATAACCGCTGCACCCTGCACAGCCGGACCCCCGCCGACCACACCCAGCCGCGCGTCCTGCACCGCACGCTGGTCAGGGGCGAGGCGATCGTCGGCGCCTGACGCGCCGCCGCATGCTGTTAACCGAACGGTAATATTGTAGCGATTACTATAGAGGGTGCCTGGTTTAATACATGATTCGCGGTTGTCCATGACGGGCCGGTCGGGTGCGCGCGGCAATGCCGCGTTTCGGAGGTGAGACAGGATGGACTGGCCGGCTCTTCCCGATGGGACCGTTGACTGGATGACTGTCTTCCAGGCGCCCGGAACCGGGCTGATCGCGCAGATCGAACAATCGACGACGTCGGCGCAGCTCAAGGCCTGTTTCGGCGTGATTATCGAGGCGCTGTTTTCGCGCAGGAACGATTCCGAAATCCGCGCCGCCTACCACAAGGTCGCCGATGAGCTGTTCGGGAACGCGGCCGATGATTCCGCGCTGGATGCACAGAAAACCAAGCTTCGGATGGTGATGATGCGGCTGATGAACGACCGCATGCAGCGCTCGCGCGCCCATGTTGCGGTCCAGGCGGGCAAGGGCACGGCGGCGGACGAGGCCCGGCTTGCGGATGTCGATCCGCTGGCGCCGTTGCAGGAATAGCGCGCGGTCCGGGCGCGCACTTGACCCCACATCGCGGAGGCGGCACATTTCCGGTAATGTTTAGGGCGTGAACCGCGGGAAAGCCAAAAAAGCCACCGAACGTTGAACAGGGTTGGGAGATCCGATGAGCAAGAAATACAATACGTTGATTCTGGGTGCATCCTACGGTTCGCTGCTGGCGATCAAGATGCTGTTGGCCGGACATTCGGCGAAGATGGTCTGCCTGCCGGACGAGGCGACGCTGATCAACAATGACGGGCAGCGCGTGCGCATGCCGGTGCGCGGCCGCGACGGGCTGGTCGAAATCGACTCGCGCAACCTGCCGGGGATGCTGTCCGCCGCCGGACCGGAAGACGTGGACCCGAAGGATTACGACCTGATCGCGCTGGCCATGCAGGAACCGCAATACCGCTCGCCCGGCGTGCGCGAATTGCTGGACCGGGTGGCGAAATCCGGCGTGCCCTGCATGTCGATCATGAACATGCCGCCGCTGCCCTACATGGCGCGCATTCCGGGGCTGGACGCGGACAGCCTGAAGCCGTGCTACACCGACCCGACCGTCTGGGACAGTTTCGATCCCAGAACGATCACCCTGTGCAGCCCCGACCCGCAGGCCTTCCGCCCGCCGGACGAACCGACCAACGTGCTGCAGGTCAGCCTGCCGACCAACTTCAAGGCCGCGCGTTTCGAATCCGACGCCCATACCGCGATTCTGCGCCAGTTGCAGGCGGATATCGAAGCCATCCGCTACGATCCCGGCGACGGCGAAATCGAACTGCCGGTGAAGCTGAAGGTGTATGATTCGGTGTTCGTTCCGCTTGCGAAATGGAGCATGCTGCTGACCGGCAATTACCGCTGCGTCCAGGAAAACGACATGCGCGCGATCCGCGAGGCCGTGCACAGCGACCTGGACAAGTCCCGCGAGGTCTACAACTGGGTGACGTCGGTCGTCGCGGCGATGGGCGCCGATGTGGCCGACCAGGTGCCGTTCGAAAAATACGCCAACGCGGCCAACGGGCTGGCGAAGCCGTCCTCCGCCGCGCGGGCGCTGGCGGCCGGCGCGCCGAATATCGAGCGCGCCGACTGTCTGGTGCGCACGATCGCGCTGCAGAAGGGCATGAGCCTGGATACGGTCGATGAAACCGTCGGCCTGGTGGAAAGCTGGCTGGCGCGTAACCGCACGAAGGCCGCGTGACCGTTACGAATACGGAATAATAAGCCACCGCCGCGCCGGTCATGACGGCGCGGCGGCGTTTTCCGTTCGTGTTTTGTCCAGGAAAATCCGAAAACCTGCCTGAGCCCGCAGGGCAATCGGGTGAAGGAAAATATTTCCCGATCCGGCCGGCTTGGAGGGCAGTTTCCATTTTTGCGAAGCGAAAATGGCAAGGCCAAGCGGCCGTCGGTGCTCGTGCACCGTAAGCCAAGGGTGCGGAGCACCCGCCCGGCGCTTGAGGGAAGGAAAATGAAAGGGCAATCGGGTTCACCCGATTGCCCTGCCTGAGCCCACGGGACGGATTGTCCCGGGCCGGCAAAGCGGCGTATAACTCGCCGATCATTCACGACGATGAAATGTTCTGTCGCCGGTTGCCGGGCGGCGGGTGCGCCATGCAGGGGCCGCAACCCGCAAGGCGGCGCATCCGGTTCACATGTCTTTCGGAGAATAGCGGTTGAGCGAATCCGACTCTGCCAAGGTGCGGCGGCCCGGCGGCTGGAAGGGTATTGTCATCTGGCTTGCGGTGTCGCTGGCGATGGGCGTGCTGTGCTGGTGGCTCGACGGTCCGGCGGCGGTGGAAGCCTCGCTCGACAATTACGTCGACCAGATCCTCAACCTGATCCCCCGCATGTCCGCCGCGCTGCTGATCGGCGGTTTCATCCAGGTGCTGGTGCCGCGCAGTCTGGTCGCCCGCTGGCTCGGCGACGGCGCCGGGTTCCGCGGCATCCTGATCGCCACCGGCGTCGGCGCTCTGACCCCCGGCGGCCCGATGCTGGCCTTCCCGCTGGTTCTCGTGCTGCGCAATTCGGGCGCGTCGCTGACCTCGCTCATCACCTTCATCACCGCCTGGGCGGTGCTCGGCATCCACCGCATCGTCATGTGGGAACTGCCCTTCATGGGCGCCGAATTCGCCGCCGTGCGCTACATCGCGTCGATTCCCCTGCCGATCATCGCCGGGCTGACCATCATGCTGATCACCCATTTCATCGGCGACCGCAAGCCCGATGCGCCGCCCGCGAAGCCGGGGGGCGCCGCATGAACCTGGACGCCAGCATCCTCGTGCTCTGGGGCGCGGTCGGGTTCCTTGCCCTGCTGACCTGGTACAAGCAGGGCCCGCGGGGCGTGCGCGAGGGTTTGATTGGCGCGCTCAACCTCGGCAAGGTGGTGATCCGCGTCATACCCTTCGCCCTGCTGGCGGCGATGCTGCTGGCGCAGATCGTGCCGCAACAGGTCATCGCCGGGGTGATCGGCCCGGAATCCGGGCTGACCGGCATCGTCATCGCCTCGCTGGCCGGCGGGCTGGTGCCCAGCGGGCCGTTCCTTTCCTTCCCGCTGGCGCTGTCGCTCTATCACACCGGGGCCGGCCTGCCGCAGCTGATAGCCTTCATCACCGGCTGGTCGGTCTATGCCAGCTTCCGCGTCATCGTCTGGGAGCTGCCGATGATGGGCACAAGATTCACCGCCATCCGCCTCGCCGCCTCGGCGATCCTGCCGGTGGTGGCGGGAATCCTGGCGGGGCTGCTGTACGAGGTGATCTAGGGGGCGACCGGTATTCCTCCTGCGTCGCGCGGCGGCCCGGAAATTTCCCGCAGGCCTTGAACTGGCGCGACATCGGACTATATTCCTGTATTGATGTTTTAACGCCGGACAGGGTGAAATGTTAAGCGATGTTAATCGATGTATATCGCCCGGCAATTTTTTTGCCGGCCGGCACCGGCGCGATCGGCCGGATCGACGCTGGAAAACCGGTCGCGCACCGCAGGATTGCGTGAAAATGCCGATAAAAGCCAATAGATGCCAATCGAATCCCGGTTTATGCCGGCCATACCGCGCATGGGGGCCTTGATCCGTTTTTTGAGGCGGTAATGGATCGTAACGGTTACACTTCAGGCATCGGGGAGGGGCGCTGCCAGGGAACTGGAAACGCGGAGTATGACGGAGCAGCAGGAATTCAGCGTCACCTTCTGGGGCGTGCGCGGCAGTATCGCCTGTCCCGGTCCGGAAACGATCCGGTATGGCGGCGACACCTCCTGTCTGGAAGTCATGTGCGGTGACCGCCGGATCATCTTCGACGGCGGCACCGGGCTGCGCAAGCTGGGCAACAGGCTGGTGCCGCTGGGGCCGGGCGAAATCGACCTGTTCTTCACCCATACCCATTTCGACCATGTCTGCGGGCTGCCCTTCTTCATCCCGATGTTCATTCCGGGCAATATCGTGCGGCTGTGGGCCGGCCATCTGCTGCCGGAACATACCCTGCGCCAGGTGCTGGTCGAAATGATGATGGCGCCGCTGTTTCCCGTGCCGCCGGATATCTTCCAGGCCGGGGTGACCTATAACGACTTCGAATGCGGCGCGGTGCTGACCCCCGGCGACGGGGTGACGATCCGCACCGGACCGCTGAACCATCCCAACCGGGCGACCGGCTACCGGATCGAATTCGACGGGCGGGCGATCTGCTACATCACCGATACGGAACATTTCGAGGGCCGGATCGACGACAACATCGCGGCGCTGGTGCGGGACGCCGATATCATGATTTACGACGCGACCTATACGGACGAGGAATACCCGCGATTCAAGGGGTTCGGCCACTCGACCTGGCAGGAAGGCGCGAAGCTGGCCGATGCGGCGCGGGTGAAGACGCTGGTGATCTTCCATCATGACCCGAATCACAATGACGATTTCATGGATGAGGTCGCGCGCCAGGCGGACGCGCTGCGGCCGGGCACCGTCGTCGCCCGTGAAGGGCTGACGCTGCGGCCATGACGCCGTTTCAGGCATGGCGGCGGCGGCTCCGGGCCGGATTGCCGACCGTCCTGGGGCTGAACGCGCAGGGGTTCTTCATCCCCTACCGCTATGCCGGCGACATGCCGCCCTCGGTCGCGCGGCGCGGCTACCCCGCCAGCGAGGCGCTGCTGGACGCCGGCACGCCGGGTTTCGAAGGGTGGCTGAAAACAATGGACGGTTACGCCGACGGCCTGCTGGCCATTGGCGACGACGCGCCGGCGCCGGCGCCCCGCTGGTACCAGGACTGGTTTCCCCGGCTCGACGGTGCGATGGCCTATACCATGGCGCGCCGCTACGCGCCCCGGCGGATCGTCGAAATCGGCTCCGGCCATTCGACCCGCTTCTTCGCCCGCGCCGTGAAGGACGGCGCGCTGGCGACCGAAATCCTGGCCATCGATCCGGCCCCCCGGGCCGTGCTGGACGGATTGTCCAGCGTGACGCTGGACCGCCGCACGGTGCAGGAAGCCGGGCTGTCCCCTTTCGAGGGGCTGACGGCGGGCGATATTCTCGCAATCGATTCCAGCCATATCCTGATGCCCGGCAGCGACGTGGACCTGCTGCTCAACACCGTGCTGCCGATCCTGCCGGCCGGCGTGGTGGTGCATTTCCACGACATTTTCCTGCCGGACGCCTACCCCGCCGAATGGGACTGGCGCGGCTATAACGAACAGCTCGGCGTGGCGGCGCTGCTGGCGGGCGGCGCCTGGCAGGTCCTGTTCGGGAGTCACCATGTTGTGACCCGCATGTCGGATGCAGTCCGTGCTAGCGTCGCCGGGCGGCTGCCCCTGCTCGCGGGCGCGATGGAATCGAGCCTGTGGCTCGAAAAGCGCGCCTGAACAGACGAAAGCGCCAAGGATGAAACGACCGGTTCTGCCCGCTATCTTCAACCGCGGCGACAGCGGCCTCAATGTGCCGGAACGGGTGCGGGAAACGATCGCGAATCAGGAGGATGCCAGCGAACGGCTGATCGCCTGGGTCCAGTTCGGCGTCGTGCTGATCTTCGGCGCCCTGTATGCGATATCGCCGAAGACATCGACGGTGGTTCCCTGGCAGACCCCGGTCGGCATCGCGCTGGCCGTGTATTTCGTGTTCTCCGTCTTCCGGATCTGGCTGTCCTACCGCATCCGGCTGCCCGGCTGGTTCCTGGCGCTGTCGGTGGTGGCCGACCTTTCCCTGCTGCTGACCGTGATCTGGAGCTTCCATATCCAGTACGACCAGCCGGCATCCTTCTATCTGAAGGCGCCCACCCTGCTCTATGTCTTCATCTTCATCGTGCTGCGGGCGCTGCGGTTCGAGGCGCGCTATGTCATCCTTGCCGGGCTGGTCGCCGCGGGGGGCTGGCTGCTGATGGTCGGCTATGTGATTACCGTCGACCCGCACGACAACATGATCACGCGCGACTACGTCGCCTATATGACCTCGAACGCCATCCTGCTCGGCGCGGAATTCGACAAGATCATTTCCATCCTGATCGTCACCGCGATCCTGTCGGTCGCGCTGTACCGCGCGCGGCGGCTGCTCGAACGGTCGGTGATCGAGGCGGCTGCGGCGAAGGACCTGGCGCGATTCTTCTCGCCGGAGATCGCCGACAAGATCACCCATTCGGCCACCCGGATCCGGCCCGGGCAGGGCGAGGCCCGCGAAGCCGCCATCCTGATGACCGATATCCGCGGTTTCACCGCGCTGTCGAACGAGTTGGCGCCTTCGGATCTCATCGCCCTGCTGACCGAGTATGAATCGCGGATGGTGCCGGTGATCCAGGCGCATGGCGGCAATATCGACAAGTTCCTGGGCGACGGAATCCTGGCGACCTTCGGCGCGGTGCTGCCCAGCGATACCTATGCCGCCGACGCCATGCGCGCAGTCGACGACCTGCATAAGGCCTTCATCGTCTGGCGGGCGGACCGCGTCGCGGCGGGCCGCAAGCCGGTGGAAATCGGCATGGCGGTCGTCACCGGCCGGATCGTGTTCGGCGCGGTCGGCGATGAAACGCGGCTGGAATACACGGTGATCGGCGACCCGGTGAACCTCTGCGCCAAGCTGGAAAAACATAACCGGTCGGCGCGGACCACGGCCCTGACGACGGGCGAATCCTATGCGCTCGCGCAGAGCCAGGGCTATACGCCGCCAGCCCCCTGCCTCGCGCGGCGGGCCGAGGGCATCGCCGGCGTCGAAAACCCTGTCGATACCGTCGTGCTCGTCGGGCGTTAACCCGGCCCCTTACTTGTAGGGGTCGGCGGCGTCGCGCAACCCGTCGCCGAAGAACTGGAAGGCCAGCACGATCAGGATGACCGGCACGACCGGGTACATCAGCCAGGGATACAGCGCGACCACGTTGATGTTCTGCGCCTCGTTCAGCAGCACGCCCCAGCTGGTGATCGGCGGCCGCAGCCCGAGGCCAAGGAAGCTCAGCGCCGTCTCGCCCAGGATCATGCTCGGAATCGACAGGGTCGCGGAGGCGATCAGATGGCTCATGAAGCTGGGCAGCAGGTGCCGCCCGATGATCCGGCCCGGCCTGGCGCCCATCAGTTCGGCGGCGGTGCAGAAATCCTCCTCGCGCAGCGCCAGCAACTTGGACCGCACCGCGCGCGCCAGCCCCGGCCAGTCGAGCATGCCGAGGATGACGGTAATGCCGGCGAAGACGAGGATCGGACTCCAGGTCACCGGCAGGATCGCGGACAGCGCCATCCATAACGGCAGGGACGGGAAGGAGCGGATGATTTCGATGATGCGCTGCACGACGGTATCGACCATGCCGCCGTAATACCCGGCAAGCCCGCCGATGGTCAGCCCCATGACGAAGCTGATCGTTATGCCGATCAGCCCGACGGTGAGCGATATCCGCGCGCCGTAGAGGATGCGGCTCAGCACGTCGCGGCCCAGCCGGTCGGTGCCCAGCAGGAAGAGCTGCTGGCCCGCCGCCGGACAGAACAGGTGGAAACTGGCGGGGAACAGGCCCCAGAATTCGTACGTCGCGCCATTGTAATCATTGGCGGTGCAGAAAAACCGGATCGGCTGCACGCGCGAGGTATCCTCCGCATAGGTCCATTGCAGCTGTTCCATGTTGAGGCTGGGCGTCATGCCATAGACAAAGGGGCCGACGAAGCTGCCTTCATGAAACAGGTGCACCGATTGCGGCGGCGCATACAGGTATTCGGTATTGCGGGCATGCAGGTTGTAGGGCGCCAGGATCTCGCTGATCACGATCGACAGATAGACCAGCAGCAGGAAGATGCCGCTGACGACGGCCAGCTTGTGGCGCTTCAGCTTCCACCACATCAGCCGCCACTGCGACGCCATGTAGAAGCGTTCCTGCTCCGGCGACAGGGTGACGACCGTATTCGGGTCGAATTCGGCCTTGTTGACGTAATGGGGAATTGGCGAATCGGTCATCGCGTGCCTCCTCCGCCAAGCCGGATTCGCGGATCCAGCATCGCAAGCGCCAGGTCGGATAACAGCGTCCCGATCACGGTCAGCGTCGCCAGGAACATCAGGAAGGACCCGGCGAGGTACATGTCCTGGCTCTGCAGCGCGTTCAGCAGCATCGGGCCGGTGGTCGGCAGCGACAGCACGATGGACACGATCGCCGCCCCTGAAATGACTTCCGGCAGCAGGTTGCCGATATCGGCGATGAAGGGATTCAGCGCCATGCGCAGCGGGTATTTTACCAGCGCCCTGCCGGGCGGCAGGCCCTTGGCGCGCGCCGTGGTGACGTACTGCTTGTGCAGTTCGTCCAGCAGGTTGGCGCGCAGCCGGCGGATCATGCCGGCCGTGCCCGATGTGCCGATGACGAGGACCGGCACCCAGAGATGCTCCATCACGGACAGGAACTTGCCCATGGTCCAGGGCTGGTCGATGTATTCCGGGTCCATCAGGCCGCCGATCGACGTGCCGAAATAACTGTAGGCCAGCCATTGCAGCACCAGCGCCAGCAGGAAGTTCGGCGTCGCCAGGCCGAGAAAGCCGAGGAAGGTCAGGCTGTAATCGCCGATACTGTACTGCCGGACGGCGGAATAGACGCCGATGGGAAAGGCCACGATCCAGGTGAAGAGGATCGTTGTGAACGAGACAATGAAACTGAGAGCGAGCCGGTCGCCGACGACTTCCGAAACCGGACGGCTGAACTCGAAGGAATAGCCAAGATCGCCTTGCAGCAGGCCGAAGACCCAGACGAAATACTGTTCCCACATCGGTTTGCCGAAGCCGTACTGCTCCTTGATGAATTCAAGTTTTTCCGCATCGACGGCTTCGCCGCGGCTTTGCAGCTCGTTCATATAGGTGGTGAAATAATCCCCGGGCGGCAGCTGGATTATAATGAAGACCAGCGCGCTGATAACGATCAGCGTCGGGATCATGACGAGTAGTCGATGGATGATGTACCCAAACATTCCGCTGTGCCCTGCCCTATCTGCCTGCGGTTTCTTCGAGGAACCAGAAACTGTCGGGCTCGTAGATTCCGAAATGCGCACCGGGATCCCAGTTGTAGATGCCTTTCTGGGGAACGTTCCGCAGCGTGTCCCGCACGACGACCGGCTGCAGCACGCCCGAAATCAGGCCGATGGTGAAGACCTGTTCGGCATTGATCGCGAGCATCTCGTGCCAGATTTTCCGGCGGTCGGCGGTATTGGTGGACCGGTACCATTGCTTGCGCAGCTCGACCAGCCGGGCGGCCGCCGGCAGGTCAACGGGTTCGCCCATCCGGCCCATGGTTTCGGCGTGCTGGCCCCATTTCGGCCACTGGTAATGGATCTGGTGGATCGGCGCGAGATTTTCCGGGTCCATATCCGCATTCGGGACACCGTTTTCGAGGCCCGAAGAGATCGCCATGATGGTGTCGCCCGCATAGATGCGGTTGCGCATGACCTCGCGCTGCGACGGTTTGGTCAGCAGCTTGACGCCGGCCAGCGCCAGACTGTCCGTCATCAGTTCCAGGACATCCGCTTCCTCGGTGCTTTCGCCGGTCGATTCGACGATGATTTCCAGCGGCCGTCCGTCGGGCAGCAGGCGGATGCCGCGGTGGTCACGGCCGGTCAGGCCGATTTCGTCCAGCAGCCGGTTCGCGGCCGCGATGTCATACTGCGCCCAGGCCTTCTGATACTCCTCCTTGAACAGGGGGCTTTCCGGCAGCACGGTATTCTGCGCCGGCAGCGCAAGCCCGTAGTAAATCACCTGATTCAGTTCGTGGCGATTGATCCCCATCGAAATCGCCCGGCGGAACCGCACATCTCGCAACAGTTTGCGCCAGACCGGGTCGTTGGCGTTCAGATTGGGAAACAGGGTCAGGTGGGACCCCTTGGCGATACGCCACAGATAGGTCGAATAGCCGCTTTTCTTCTCGTTTCGTTTCAGGAAGGTGAAGTTGTCGAAGCGCAGGTAGCGCGCCTGCAGGTCGGACTGACCGGTACCGACCTTGGCCGGAATGATCTTGCCGCTGGCGATATTCATCACGACGCTGTCGATATAGGGCAGTTGCCGGCCGCCCGGATCGACCTTGTGGTAATACGGGTTACGCGTGAAGACGAATCGTTCCGCCGGGCCTTCCGTCGTATTGATCCAGGGCTGCAGGGACGGCAGTTTTATGTTCTGGTTACGGTACTGGTGGTCTTCCTTGTTATGCAGGGCTGCCCAGTTCCGCTGGCCCTGTTCCAGGGCCATTTCGTTCAGTTTCGTTTCATCGACGTAGCGCCGGTGGAACTGCTTCAGGTAATGTGACGGACGGTAGATATACAGCGGCGTGGCGCTGGCGAGCGCCGGCAGAAAGGCCGGGTTGGGCTTCGACCATTCGTAGCGAACGGTCGTGGCGTCGATAATGGTGACTTTCGGCAATTCGGTTCCGACACGCAGGACCGTGGTCGGCCCTGTCGGCGACAGAAACTCGTTATTGGCGACATCTTCCCAGTAATACCGGAAATCCTCGGTCGTGAACGGTTCACCGTCCGACCATTTATGGCCCGGCCGCAGATGCATCGTGAAGGACCGGCCCTCTTCGATATCGATCCGTTCCAGCAGGTCGGGCGCCAGTTCCAGGTCCCGGCCGTATTTTACCAGCCGGGCATAGCCGTAAACCACCATCAGCCGGACATCCTTGGCGCTGGCCATGATGGTATTTATAGCGCCGCCATGCCGTCCGATCGTCTGGCCTGGCTTGTTCATCGGCGCGACCAGCGGAACCTGCGGCAGCCGCTCTGCCACAGGCGGCAGGTCGCCGCTTTCCACCATTGGCGCCAGGCCCGGCGTTTCCGTATAGGTCATGGCGGCGGCGCCAACCACAGGCATGATAATCGCGGCAATCGCAATTGCGCTGCGTTTCAACCAGTATCTCATGACATCCACGTTCCAAGATCGGCGTCGGGCAGGACGCGCACCGCGTGACCGGCGCCGATACTGCGCAGGATCGGCCGATCGACACCGTTTTCCGTAAACGGGGCCGGCCAGGCGGATGGCGCCGAGGCGCGGTCTTCCAGGATGGCTGAAAAGTCCAGCAAATTATCCGGGTTCGGATCCGGCACCGCGAGCAGCAATGCCTTCGTATAGGGATGCACCGGGTTGCGGAACAGTTCCGCGCAGGGCGCCGTTTCGACAAGCCGGCCCTGGCACATCACGGCGATCCGATCCGCGATATAGTCGACCACCGCCAGATTGTGCGAAATGAACAGATAGGTCAGGCCAAGCTCGCTTTGCAGGTCCTTCAGCAAATTCAACACCTGCGCCTGCACCGACACATCGAGCGCCGATACAGGCTCGTCGCAGATCAGCAGGTCCGGCTGCAGGGCCAGCGCGCGGGCGATGCCGATGCGCTGCCGCTGCCCGCCTGAAAAGCTGTGCGGGTAGCGGTTCAGGTGCCGGACATCCAGCCCGACCAGATTCATCAGTTCCCGGGCGCTGTTGCGCCGGCTGGCCTCGTCGCCGATGTCATGGATGACCAGCGGTTCGGTAATGATGTCGAATACGGTCATCCGGGGGTTCAGCGAAGAATAGGGGTCCTGGAAGATAAACTGCATCTTCCGGCGGAAAGGGCTCAACGCTTCCTTGCTCAGGCCCAGCACGTCGATCAGGTGGCCGTGGTCGTTGAACGAAACGGCGCCGCTATCGGCGGTCACGGCCCGCATCAGCATCTTCGACAGGGTGGTTTTCCCGCAGCCGCTCTCGCCGACGAGTCCAAGGCATTCGCCGCGGGTGATCTCGAAACTCACATCGTCGACGGCGACGATCCGGCTCGCGTCGTCCGAACCGAACCAGCCGCTCTTGCGGATGACGTATTCCTTGCGCAGGTTTTCCACCTTGAGCAACGGCCCAGCCGCGTCCGCGCCGTCCGGCCAGGGTTTCTTCGCCTCGTGCAGGAATCCGCGCGCCGGTTCAATCCCCCGGATCGGGGTCAGCCTTTCGCCCGGTTTCATGTCGAAGCGGGGCACCGCGTGCTGCAGCGCCTTCAGGTAGGGATGCTGCGCATGGCGGAAAATATCGTCGAGCGTCCCCGATTCCATGACCTCGCCATGATACATGACGACGATCTCGTCGGCCATGTTGGCGACGACGCCCAGATCATGGGTGATCATCAGCACCGCCATGCCCAGTTCCGCCTGCAGGTCGACGATCAGCTTCAGGATCTGCGCCTGAATGGTGACATCGAGCGCCGTTGTCGGTTCATCCGCGATCAGCAGGACGGGGCGGCAGATCAGCGCCATCGCAATCATGGCCCGCTGGCGCAATCCCCCGGACAGTTCGAACGGGTAGGTCCGCAACGCACGGGCGGGGTCGGGAAAGCCGACCAGGCGCAGCATTTCCCGGGTCAGCTCCTGGCCCTCCGGCTTCGAACAGGACCGGTGCAGGTGCAGGGCCTCGCTGATCTGGTCGCCGACCGTGTGCAGCGGCGACAGCGATGTCATGGGCTCCTGGAAGATAATCGAAATGCGGTCGCCGCGGATCGCCCGCATTTCCGCGCGCGCCGGATCCATCGCCGCGATATCGACGGGTTCGCCCGGCCTGGCCGGATCGTTGAACATGATCCGGCCGCCGGCAATTTCCGCGGCCTTGGGCAGGATGCCCATGATGGCCTGCGAGATGACCGATTTTCCCGAGCCCGATTCACCGACAAGCGCGACCGTGGAGCCGGGCATGATCCGGAAAGACACATCCCTGACCGCCGCAACCTCGCCATTCGGGATCCTGAAATTGATCTTCAGGTTCTCGACGGAAAGGAGATTGTTCGCCGTTGTCATTCTGTAGCCTCTTCCGGGAACGTCACGGTAACGCCAAGCGTCGTGAAGTTCTCCACCGTTGTATCCGTCATCTCCGCCCCGTTCCGGAATGCCGCCGCGGCAACTCTAGCGGCAAGATCGTTAAATTGTGGCAAAGACGAATCAAGCTGCATACACCCCGTGGGACCGCAGATCTTCATCTGCATCCAACCGTCGCCGCGTCTTGCGGATTTTTCCCGTCGCGTGGAGAAATATTTCAGGTCGACACGGCTGATATCGTCCCATGCAATGCGTTTGCCGAAGGGGCCGATTGTGGCGATGGCGTCCGGAGAAACGCTGATCGTGGTGATCTGACGAAGATAGGTCCGCACGCCGAAGCCGACAAATAGCAGCAGCAGCGAACCGAGAATCGTCGCGACAACCGGGCTGCTCCCGGCATAGAAAAACGGCGTGCCGAGGATCACGACGCCGACCAGGGCGCGCAGGTAATCGCCATAGAGGCTGCGCGCCGGATACCGCAGGGACAGGCTATCCATCGGCGATCCCCGTGGCCGCGGGCATCCAGCGCGCGCCGGGATGGTCCGTCGAAACCGAGAACAGGTCTTCCAGAAAGCGCCAGCCGGCGTCGTCATGGTCGCGGTGATGCGTCAGCAGCCCGACAGGTTCCGCATCTTCCGGGGCACCGGTTCGAATTTCCGCCAGTAGCCTGACCAGCGTGTCCAGTACCGGCCCGGCGCCCAGAAAACCCCGATTGCCGCGCCAGTTCACAATGTCGACGTGGCAATTGAGCCGCCGGGGGACGGATCCGGGCTTGCGCCGCCCGAAGGCGGATATGGCCCGCACGCCGCATGCGCCCAGCTCCGCCGCGACGGGATCGGCTATCCGGTTCCAGGGCGGTACGAAGACGGACAGAAACCGGTTGCCGAACAGGCCGGCCAGCCGCTTCCGGCCTTCCACGATCTCCGGCAGCATCGTCCGCAGGGGCCGATGGTCGCCGAATTCCGATTTCTTCTCGCCGTCCGGTGCGTGGTTCGCATGGGCATAGCCGTGCTGCAGGACGGCAACATGGGGATTGTCGTCGACGAATCGAACAAGCTCCCTTGTGGCGCCGGACGGAATTACGGCAAGCGACAGGGGCCGCGAATCCGCAGTCTTCAGCAGCCGGTCCAGCGCGGGTCCGGGAACGGTGGCGTCATCGTCGCGCCACCATAAGTCTGCCTGTCTGCCCGCGGCCGCCCAGGCATCGAATTCCGCGGTAAGGTCCGACCAGTTCGCCGGATTATGGGCATACAATTGTGCGGGCATGGTCAGTTCGGCAGCGGGGGCGGGGCGGGCCGGTCGGCAATGAGGGAGGCAACAATATCGGCGGTATTGGCGGCGCCGTTGAAATCGACGCCGGACGGATCCGGCGGGGGCGCGACAAGGGCCCGGTCGATGGCCCGGGCCAGGGTTTCCGCCGTCAGCTGCGGTTCCGGGACAAGCTGGAAATGCCCGCGTTCCGCAAGGATGGACGCGCGCCGAAACTGCTCCGTTTCGCCGTGGCTGCTGAACGGCACCAGTACCGCCGGCGTTGCTGTCGCGTATAAATCCATGACGGTATTGTATCCTGCCTGACTTACGGAAACCGCAACTTTATCTAAAGTACCGCGAAAATCCGCAATGAAAGTGTCAGCCGTCACGCCGTCCGGCAAAGTTATCGAATTTCTATCCGATTCAGGCAAATTCGGTCCCGTGACCAGCCGCCACGGCGCGTCCGCCAGTCGCGTGAGCGGCCGCGCTGCAATGGCCGTGCGCAGCAGCGTCCCGCCGACCGCGCCGCCGCCCGCCGAAACAAGGACGGTATTTGTTCGCCGCCGCCGATTTCGGGCCGCCGCCGCGGTCACGTAACCGGAATACCGGATCAGATGTTCGATGGCGTCCGCGCCTGCGAAGGTGTCGCGGAATTCAACGATGCCGGGATCGCCGTGGACAATAACCGCATCGAACAAGGATTCCGCTATGCCGACAATCCAGCGGGTCCGTTCCGGGTCGTCCCGCTCGACCAGGATATCGCGAACCGACGCCGCGATAACGGCCTTTCCCCGGGCGGCTTCCAGCAAGGGCAACAATTCGAACCGGAAGCGGCGACGGCCGAAGGGGAAGCTTTCAATCAGGAGCAGATCCGGGGAAACCGATTCAAAAACCTCCAGCAGGGCGCGGCGGCGCTTGTCTTCCCAGGCGGCGTCGACCGGCTGTCCGGCGGCGTCCAGCAATGTGCTGAAACCCGCATCCGCCGTGCGCGCCGGCGGAAGCTGCAGGCGCCGCGCGCCGCCAAGGTCCTGTCCGGCTTCGTCGAAGCCGCCCGACACATAATGCACGTCCATACCGCGTGCCTGCATCGCCCGCGTTATTGCCGCCGCGCGAACCTGGTGACCGACGCCCAGCAGATGCTGGACATAGAACATCACGCGGCCGCCTCGCCCGTTCATACTTCCGGCGTTGTCATGGGGATGTTCAACTGGTGCGGGACAGGCGCCCCGTGGGGGTCGAGCCGGAACGTATGGGTGCAATTGTCGAGCAGCTTTTCCGGCGGCTTGTCGGTCATGTCCCAGGCAACCGCCATGGCGTAAAGCGCCCGGATCACGCCCTTGTGGCAGACCATGACTGTGGGCGTACCGGCGCGGGCCCGTTCCGCCAGAAACGGTCGCAGCCGGTCCTGCACGTCGCGCGGACTTTCGCCGCCGGGCGCACGGAAATCGAGTCCCTTGGCTTCCCAGGCTTTCATGAGGTTGCCCATCTGCGCCCGCAGGTCCGGCAGGGACATGCCTTCCCATTCGGACCAGTCCATTTCGACCAGGCGATGGTCGGTGGGCGGCGGTGAACCGCGCAGGATCGTTGCGGTTTCGACGGCGCGCAGCAGCGGGCTGGAGACCCATTCGTATTCGGTAAACGCCACCGGGGGACGCCACGTGCGAACCAGGGCCCGGCCGGTTTCGCTCAGCGGGATGTCGCTGCGGCCCTGTACGATGCCGGTTTCGTTCCAGTGGGTCGGGCCGTGCCGCACGACGGCAAGGATCGTCAAGACACCGCTTCCCGCAACAGCCGGCCGATGCCGATTGCCGCCGCCGCGATATCATGCTCACGTTCCGCCTTGAACATTGCCGCCCGTCCCATGCTGCGTTGTCGTTCCGGATCCTTCGCCAGCGCCCGGATCGCCGCCGCCATAGTCATGTCGTCACCGGGTGGCGTCAATATGCCGGTTTCGCCATCGGCGATTATCTGCGCCACGCCGGGAGAGCGGCCGGCGATGACCGGCGCACCCGCCGCCTGTGCCTCCAGCATGGCCATGCCGAAGGCTTCCCGCATCGCAGGCCAGACGGCAAAATCCGCCGCCGCGTGCAGCATATCCATGTCGTGCGGGCCCAGTGCGCCCAGATAGGTCACGTCGGCGCCCAGCAGCGCTTCGACATCCGCCCGCGCCGGACCGTCGCCCGCGACCAGCCAGCGCAGCGGCAGGTCGCGCAGCCCCTGCATGACCCGCCCGAGCACGCGGTACGATTCCAGCTTGTCGCCAAAGCGCATCATGGCGGAAACCGCGATCCAAACATAAGTGGGCGCGACGCCATGACGGGCGGCCAGCGTCGTCCGATGCCGCTGGCGGTCCGCCGCTGCCCGCCGTGGCGGCCCGGTATCGATAAAGGGCGGCAGCGCGACAATCCGGCTGCCCGGTCCTGTGAAGGGCTCGATGCATTCGCGGTCGACCGGGTTCAGGACGATGACACGGCTTGCCCCACGGACCGCCGCGGTCACGGCAGCCAGCCCATCGGTCCAGGGGCCGCCGGCCTGTTTCGGGGCGATACTGGCTTCCGCAATGATATAGGGGATGGCGAAGGCGTCGCAGACCAGGGGGCCGATCCAGTCCGGCGCCTTGTGATAGAGATGATAGGTAAACCAGATATCCGGCGGGTTCTCCCTGTTCCGTTCGATGAATTGCCGCGCCAGCGCCTCGCCCCGCCGCCGAATGCGGTTCTGCCTGTCTGTGTCGCCGGCGCCGTCGTATGCCCGCAGCGTGGAGGCGACGGATACGTCGTTGCCGCTGCGCCGTATGGCTTCCAGTAACAGGCGCGCCATGCGCCGGTCGCCGGACGGAACCGGGTGATTCGGCGGCTTCAGGGGCGCATAGAATGCGACGCGCATTACGCCGCGGCGGAATGCTTGTCGTGCCGAAACCGCGCGGCCAAAAAATCGGCGCCGTCATCCATTGAAAAACAGGCATGGACGCGGTGGCGGCCCGCGTCCCCGAGGCGCCGTCGCAGGGCCGGGTCCCGGATCAGCGCCTCGAGCGCCCCGGCGGTGGCGTCGGGATCACCGGGCGGGACGAGCAATCCCGTCACGCCGTGATGCACCAGTTCGGGAATACCGGAAACCGTGGTGGAGACGACCGCGAGACCCTGGCTTTGCGCCTCCATCAGGACGTTCGGCAATCCGTCGCGGTCGCCATCCGCGGTCGTCTTGCTCGCCAGCACGAAAAGGTCGGCATCCCGCAGCGCGGCCAGAACGGCGTCCTGCGACCGGGCGCCCAGCCATTCGATGCGGTTGGCGAGGGACAGCTGCCGCGCCTGTTCCTGCAATGCCGGCAATAGCGGTCCGCCGCCGATGTGGCGGAATGTCCAGTTGATTTCCGCCGGCAGCCCGGCGAGCGCCGTCAGGAGTTCGTCATAGCCCTTCTTTGCAACGGCCCGGCCCACAGAGAGGATGGATACGGGCGCGCCGGATCCGTCAAGCGCCGGCCGCGCCGCGCCGGGCGGTGGAAATCGCGAAAAATCGAGGCCATGATAGACCAGAGAGACCGCGCCGGGGTCCGGCGCCAGCCCGCGAAGGTATTCGGTCCCCGCCGCGGTACAGGTGACCAGCCAGTCCAGGTCCGACAGTTTTTCCCGAATTTCCCATTCCGGCGTCGTCCAGATATCCTTGGCATGGGCGGAACAGCTCCAGGGCAGTCCCGTCATCATGGCTGCATACCGCGCAACCGAAGCCGGCGTATGCAGAAAATGCGCGTGCAGCCGGGTTATGCCGGCGGGCAGTTCATGCGCCAGCATGCAGGCCTGTCCGAAACGCCGTATCCTGTTGCGGGTCGGGTCGCGCCGCAAATCCGCGCGAAAGCGGGCATAGGCAGCCGCGTAGCCGGGCATTTGCCGCACAGCCGACCGTGCCGCCTGTACGCGTTCAGGCGCGTCATGGAGATATTCCGGCAGGTACAGGACGCCGGCGGCGATCTCGTCATGAATGGGGTGGGTCTGCGTATCGGTGGGATGTCGCAGGGACGCGATTTCGATTTCGATTCCGCGCTGTTCGAGGGCGCGGATTTCCTGGGCGATGAAGGTTTCCGAAAGGCGGGGATACCCTTTCAGAATGAAAAGAACAGACACGATGTCACGCGCGCTGCCGGGCCAGGGACGGGCGGGATTGATGCTCAAGGGCGCGCCGGGTCAGGATGTTCACATTTTCCAGCCCGTCGAGCAGCCCCGGTACGACCGAGTGCGAAGGCAGGTTCTGTTGCGGCAGATGGCGCAATGCCGTTGCCATGACATCCGCCTTGCGTTCCGCGTCGCCGCGCAGCATGGTCAGCAAGCCAAGCTCGGCGGCCCGGCTGGCGCGGATCAGCTGTTCCTGGCGCGGCTCCGTGCGCGGGACGATCAGCGCCCGCTTGTCGAAGGACAGGATTTCGCAGAATGTATTGTACCCGCCCATCGCGACGACCGCCAAAGCCTTGACCATCAGGCTTTCCAGATGGGCATCGAAGGTGATGGCCTCAACCTTCGGCAACCGGTCGACACGGGCGATGAATTCCGCGCGGCGATCCGATTGCATGAAGGGGCCCAGCACAATGACCGACCGGTGCGGCAGGGAGGCGGCGCTTTCATAGGCGCGAATGACCCAGTCGACCAGTTCCTCGCCATCGCCGCCGCCGCCGGGCGTAACAAGTATGAACGGGTCGCCATGCTTCACGAAGGGCAGTTCCGACGCGGTGTCGGTGTCGGCGAACCGTTGCAGGTAACCGGTATAGGTCGTCTTGCGCCGCGTTGACGCCGGCAGGTCCACGCCGATCAGCGGTTCGCATATCTGCGGCAGACCATAGATCCAGATTTCGTCGTAATATTCCTTCAGCGCGGCGGCGGCATTCTTTCGCTTCCACTCCGCTCTCAGCTGTCTGGGATCGTCCAGCACGTCACGCAACCCCAGTACGACATGGGTGCCGCGCGATTTCATGACGTCGAGCGTTTCCGCCAGTTCGCCGCGCAGGCCGAATGGCTCCTTGTCCACCAGCATGATATCGGGGTCGAAGACCTCCGCCGTGTGTCGAATGATCGAGGCCCGCATTTCAATCGCGTCCTCGATCGCCATCGGCAGCGTCAGAGAGGTGTATTCGCCGTTCCGCAGTTTGATGACCCCGGGGACCCGCACGAAATCCACCCGCGAGCGGAAATCGAAACTGCCGATAATGGGAGAACCCGAAAGGATCAGAACAGACAGGTCTTCATTCTCTTCGCACATCGCATGCGCGATGGCGCGGCATCGGCGCAGATGGCCGAGCCCGAACGAATCATGACTGTATATCAGCACGCGTGGCGGACGACGGTCTCCGCTCATGCCCTATCCCCTTTTTCCCCGCTACAGCGCGCCTACTATGGCACGTATCATGTAATAACCGGAAGTTCCGAATCTTATGATTGGTCATAAATATTGCAGCGATACCGGGCAATAATGAGCAATTTCTAAACGTTTACCATAGCAAACTGCTGCGGTAAGGTATTCTCGAGAGGGGCATACCGTTTCTGCGGCAGAAGGTCGTTACGCCGGTTCATGGAAAAATCCATTTTCAAATATATCCTGCGGTACAGTCTGCCGCAGCAGATCACGCTGCTGATCGTAATTCTGGCGTTTTATCCGTTTCTGTTTGTGTCGCTCGACCTACCGAAAATCATCATCAACAGGGCGATCAAGAGCGAAGGGGCGGCGCCCCCGTTTGAAATACCGATATTCGGTTTTGAAATACCGATAGATGTCAGCCAGCTGACCTATCTTATGGTATTGAGTTTTGCCTATCTCGGCCTGGTTTTCATTACCGGCGGGTTCAAATACTACATCAGCGTCTACAAGGGGCGGCTCGGGGAACGGCTGCTGCGGCGGATGCGCTACCAGCTGTATTCGCGGATCCTGCGGTTCCCGACGCCGCATTTCAAAAAGGTAAGCCAAGGCGAAATCATCCCGATGATCACGGCCGAAGTCGAGCCGCTGGGCGGTTTCATCGGCATTGCATTCGCCGACCCGCTGTTTTTTGGCGGTCAGCTGATCCTGATCGTCGGCTATATCATGTTGCAGGACTGGACGCTCGGCCTGGCGGCGGCGGGCATGATTCCGATACAGGGCTACATAATTCCCAAACTGCAGAAAAAGGTGAACGCGCTTGGCAAGCTGCGTGTGCAGCATGTCCGCCGCCTGTCCGACCATCTGGGCGAATCTGTTTCGAGCATCAACGAAATCCATGCGCACGATACATCGTTCTTCGAATTATCGCGGTTTACGAACCGCCTGGGCGCGATTTACGACATCCGGTACGAAATTTATCGCCGCAAGTTTTTTATCAAGTTTCTCAATAATTTCATCGACAAGCTGACGCCTTTCTTCTTCTTTTCCATCGGCGGTTATCTGGTCATTCAGGGCAGCCTCACGGTCGGCGCCCTGGTCGCCGTCCTGAATGCCTACAAGGACCTGGCGAGCCCGTGGAAGGAGCTGCTGACCTGGTATCAGCAGAAGGAAGATGCCCGCATCAAGTACGAGCAGGTGGTCGAACAGTTCGAGCCGCAGGGCATGCTGGAAGAAGAACTGCAGACGGCGGATCCCGAAGACGGGCCATCGCCGATCAGGGGGAATTTGATCGTCAACAACGTAGGCCTTGCCGACGAAGACGGCGTCCGGGCGCTGGACGCGATTTCGTTCACAGTGCCGGTTGCATCGCATACCGCCATCGTCGGCGACGGGGGCAGCGGAAAGACCGAACTCGGCACCGTTCTGGCGCGACTGGTCAGCCCGACCTCCGGCACGATTGTGTATGGCGGCAGCGACCTTGCAACACTGCCGGAGGCCGTGACCGGCCGCCGCATCGCCTATGTCGGCTCCAGCCCTTACCTGCAGGCCGCTTCTGTGGGCGACAACATTCTCTATGGGCTGAAACACCGCATGATCGGGCCGGCGGACCCCGACGCCCCGTCAATCGGCGACGCCATCGATCCCGCCGAGTCAATCGAGACCGGCAATTCCCCCTTCGATTACAACGCGGACTGGGTCGATCTGAACGAAGCCGGCGTGGCAGACCGGGAAGGCCTGAAACGGCGACTGGTCGAGATCCTGCGGCTGGTCGACATGGACGAGGAAGTATACCGTTTCGGCCTGCGCGGCGTGATCGATCCGACGCGCCAGCCGGACATTGCCGAGCGGATACTGGCCGCGCGTTCGGCGCTTCGCGACCGACTGGCCGACCCCGCCGTGGCGTTGCTGATCGAGCCCTTCGATCCAGAGAAATACAATTCCAATGCGACCGTCGCGGAAAACATTCTGTTCGGCCTGCCGATCGGCGGGTCTTTCGATCCGGAGAATCTGGCCGGAAACGACTATATCAAGAGTGTTCTGGACAAGGTGAAACTGAGCGACGATTTCCTGGAAATGGGTAAACAGGTTGCGCAGACAATGCTGGAACTGTTTGCCGATCTGCCGCCTGGCCATGAATTTTTCGAGCAGTTCAGTTTTATCGGTTCCGACGACCTGCCGGAATTTCAGGCTATTCTGGGCCGCGCGGCGCGCGGCGCCGGCGGGGTGACGCCGGCAGACCGCCAGCGCCTCATTTCGCTGCCTTTCAAGCTGATCCAGGCGCGTCATCGCCTGGATCTGATCGACGATCAGATGATCTCCCGGATCCTGGAGGCGCGCCGGGTTTTTGCCGAGGGACTGCCCGAGGACCTGCGCGACAGGATTGCCTTTTTCGACGCCGATACCTATAACGCCGCCGCATCGCTGCAGGACAATATTCTGTTCGGCAAGGTGTCCTTTGGACAGGCTCAGGCTGAAGCGAAGGCCGGCCGTCTGATAGGCGATATCGTCGACGAGCTGGATTTGCGGGAAATCGTGGTTTCCGCGGGCCTCGCATTTCCGGCGGGCAACGGCGGCGGCAGGCTGTCGCAGGGCCAGCGCCAGAAACTGGCAATCGCGCGCGGTCTGGTCCGGCACCCGGATATACTGCTACTGAACGAGGCGTCGGCGAATCTCGACGCCGTCAGTCAGAACAGGATCATGGAAAATATACTTCAGGAGCGCGAAGGGCAGGGTGTTATCTGGATTCTCAATCGTGTTTCGGATGCAAAACATTTCGACCATATTATGGTATTGAAATCCGGACGTATCGCTGAAACCGGCACGTTTGAGGAACTGCGCAATGCGAATGGTGATTTTCAGGCATTGCTGGCGGCGGGTTGAGGCCCAGGAGGTAAGTCATGAGCTTGCAGCAGGAAGTCGAACTGCTTCGGAACATTCCGCTTTTTGCGAAAATTGATCCGTCGAAGCTGAAACTGCTGGCGTTTACCAGCCAGCGATTGACGTTCGCGGCCGGGGACACCGTCTTCGAGCAGGGCGACGCCGGCGATGCGGCCTATATCATTATCGGCGGTGAAGCCGACGTCATCGTCGACACGCCGGGCGGCCCGCTGGTTGTCGCCACGCTGAAACAGAATGAAGTCGTCGGCGAAATCGCGATCCTGTGCGATGTGCCGCGAACGGCGACGGTGCGCGCAAAGGTACAGATGACGACCTTGCGCATTTCAAAGGAACTGTTTTTCAGTCTGGTCGTCGAATTTCCGGAAATCGCGGTGGAAATCATGCGGGAACTGGCGCACCGTCTGGAACAGACGACCGAGCGATTGCGGGAAGCGGTCGCCAGGTCGCAATCCTGATCCGATGATAGAAGGGACAGAAAAAAAGGTCGTTCAATGACGCGGCTCGACACGGTGATCGAACGGCTGAAGGCGCAGCGCAGCTGTCTGAATGCGGCGGCGTCAATGCTGCGCGGCCGCGAGGGGCATATTCTGGAACTCGGCCTCGGCAACGGCCGGACCTACGATCATCTGCGCCATCTTTTTCCGGTTCAGGACATTTATGTCTTTGACAAGGAAGTCGCATCGCATCCCGATTGCCGGCCGGATGAAGCCCACCTGTTTCTGGGCCGGATGCCCGAAACGCTGTTCGACGCGGCAAGGCGGCTGGGGCCGAACGCGATACTGGTGCATGCCGATATCGGGTATGGCGATGCGGCGTCGACGGCCCGGAACGTGGCGCTGCTGGGTCCGGTAATCCCAACCCTGATGTTGCCCGGCGGATTCGCGATTTGCGACCAGTCTCTTGACGGCGTGGCCGGCCTGACGCCAGCGCCCCTGCCCGCGGACGTCGCGCCGGGGCGGTACCATTTCTATCGTCGCGACTAACCGCGACCAACCTGCCGTCCGCGGAACGCTCACGCCGAGTCTGTTTCGGAATCCGTTGAACCGGTTGATCCGTTTGTTGACGGCGGGGCGTATTCCAGCGGCAGGCTGAACGCGACCGTCGTGCCTTCGCCTTCGTGGCTGTCGATGTGGATCGTGCCGCCATGCAGTTCAACCAGCGACTTGCAAAGCGACAGTCCAAGGCCGGTGCCTTCATGGGTACGGTTCAGGTTATTTTCCCCCTGTTCGAACGGTTTGAACACCCGCGACAGATCGCACTCTTGAATCCCGACGCCGTTGTCGATGACGGCAACAGTCAAAAGCGTGCCTTCGACGGCGGTATCGATACGGATGCTTCCGGCCTTCCCCGTGAATTTCAGCGCATTGGACAGCAGGTTCAGAAGCACTTGCCGTATCGCCCGTTCGTCGATGTACACGGGATTCTGCGTGTTCGAAAAACTCAGATCTATCGTGACGTTGCCACTGGCAGCCTGTTCGGACATGAGCCTGGCACAGGAACGCACCAGCGCCTCCACATACACTTCGCTGCGATTGAGCCGCCATTTGCCGGCTTCGACTTTCGACATGTCGAGGAGATCGTTAATAAGCGATAGAAGATGCTGCCCACTGGCGCATATGTCGCCAGCGTATTCGACATATTTTTTCGGGCCGATCGGGCCCAGCATCTCATTTTTCAGGATTTCTGAAAAGCCGATGATGGCGTTCATTGGCGTACGCAATTCATGGCTGATAATGCTGAGGAAGCGGGAACGGCTGGCATTGGCGGCTTCAAGCTCCGCCTTTGCGCTCGCCAGTTTCTCCAGCGCATGGACATGTTCCATGCTCTGCTTTTCAAACATGTACTTCGACATTTCGAGTTGATGCACCGTGCCGGACAGCGTGGTGCCCCGCTCGATCATCGCTAGCTCGTTTTCCTTTACTTCTGTGACGTCGGACAGGCGCGTCACGATCCCGCCATCGCGCGACCTGTGTTCGTTGACCAGAAACCATCTGCCGTCCCGATGCCGCCAGATTTCCCGGTGATCGGGAAGCAGGTGTTGACGCAGCCTTTCCCGAACCCAGTCTTCCGCTCCGGTATCGATTTGAAAATGATAGTCCGCCGCGATACGCAGGACTGCGGTGAAGGAGACGCCCGGCAGCAGATTCCCGCCCGGCGTGACGAACAGCGTTTCGAACGCGTCGTTGCGCATGATGAGTTTGTCGCGCTGGTCCCAGAAGGCAAGGGCGTCCTGGCTGTCCTCGACAGCGCTCAGGAATCGGTATTCGCCGACCTTTGACGCGGTAATATCCGTATACATCCGGATCGTGCCGCCGCTTTCGAGCATGCGTTCGCTGATGCGTATCCAGCGACCGTCGGTCAGGCGTTCGTCGTAGGGCTCAGCCATCGCGCGCCGCCTGAGAATCAGCCGCCTGGCGATCCAGCCTTCGGGATCGTCAACAATATCGGTACCGGCGATTTCGTTATTGTCGATCTTGCGCCGAAGCAGATCGGCATACGTCATGCCAACGATCCGGCCCAGTGTCTTGAACGACTGAAAGATATACCGGAAATGCGTGTTACAGTATGTCAGGCGATCATGGTCATCGAAAATGGCAATTGCGACCCGCAATTTGTCGAAGGCGGCGACAATGCGTTCATGGTCGGCATCGGGCTCGTGCTGCGGGAAGCTTTCTGCCAGCAAGTCGATGGCCCTCATGATCGGGTTCCTGATGAATTCAGATGGATTTTTGCAGTATCGTTCACGCGCGTTAACAGATCCTGAAGCAGCATGGTTAACGAATGGGTTTGCGGATCGCATGTATTGATGCCGGTACCGTCGCATGCGAAATATACGGCATGCTCCGGCCCGGTTCCCGGTTGGAAACAGTTTGAAGAGATCTATTGGTAATGCTGTCACATGAAGACGTACAGGCGTTTCGGCGGGACGGGTTTGTCGTCGTGCCGGGTATGTGCGATGCGGCCGTCATCCGCGATATAACGGCATGGACGGAGGAGGTGCTGCGCTGGCCCGAATCCCCCGGCCAACACATGATCTACTATGAAACCAGCCTGATCGACCCTGCGGCCCGCGTTGTTTCCCGGATCGAGAATTTCTGCCCGTATCACGCCGGATTCGATGCGTTGATGCGACAGGGGCCACTGGTTGACGCCATGTCGCAATTGCTGGGCGAGCCCGCCGTCCTGTTCAAGGAAAAGATCAACATGAAGATGCCCGGCGGCGATGGTTTCAGGGCGCATCAGGATGCGCAGGCCGGCTGGAACGTGTATGCGGACTTCCATGTGACCGCCCTGGTCAGCATCGACGCCGCGACACCGGAAAACGGTTGCCTGGAAATGGCCGCCGGTTGGCATAACAGGGGGCTGATCGGCGATGAATGGCGTCCCCTGGACGATGGGGCCGACAGCGAAGTGGTCTACCGGTCGTGCCCGACCCGGCCCGGCGATGTCGTTTTCTTCGATTCATATGCGCCGCATCGATCCGCGCCGAACCTGACCGAATCGCCGCGGCGCGTCCTTTATATTACCTATAACCGTCTTTCCGACGGCGACCATCGCGCGCAGTATTATGCCGACAAACGCAACAGCTATCCGCCCGACATAGAACGCGATGCCGGCAAAGAGTATGTGTTTCGCGTGTAACCGGTGGGGCAAACCGTCGTCAGTCTGGCCGTCCTGTCATGCATTGTCTGGCTGTATCTGGTGCTTTTCCGCGGCGGGTTCTGGCGCGGCGAATGCCGGGTCGGATCGGAACCTATCGAGACCTTTGACGGCCGGGACGAGTGGCCGGCGGTTGTCGTGGTGATCCCGGCCCGGAACGAAGCCGATGTCATCGGACAAACGGTTGAATCGCTGCTGACGCAGGATTATCCGCGCCCCGTTTCCGTGATCCTTGTAAACGACAACAGCGAAGACGGCACCGTCGCGGCCGCACGCGCCGCCGCCGAAGGCATTCGCGAGCAGGCGCGGCTCCGCGTCGTCGATGGCGCGCCGCTGGCGCCCGGCTGGGCCGGCAAGGTCTGGGCGATGGACCAGGGTGTATCGCATGCACGGGACCATTTTCCCGACGCGCGCTACATCCTGTTCAGCGACGCCGATATCGCGCATGAGCGGTCCAACCTGCGCCGCCTGGTCGCCAGGGCGGAGTCAGGGCAAAAGGATCTCGTTTCCATCATGGTAACGCTGGCGGTGGCGGATGTTTGGGAACGTCTGCTGGTTCCGCCTTTCGTCTTCTTTTTCCAGATGCTCTATCCCTTCGCCTGGGTGAACGACGATGCGCGTAAATCAACCGCCGCTGCGGCTGGCGGCTGCATGCTGGTGCGCCGGTCCGCGCTGGAGCGCGCCGGCGGCATGTCCGCCATGCGTGACGCGCTGATCGACGATTGCCGGCTGGCGCGCCTTATCGCGGATACCGGCGGTCGCCTCTGGCTCGGGCTGAGCGCCGAAACTCGTTCCGTCCGGCCCTATGGCGGGCTCCGCGGCGTCTGGCGCATGGTCGCGCGCAGCGCCTATACGCAGCTGGGTTATTCGCCATGGCTGCTTGCCGGATGCGTCCTGGCCATGCTGCTGGTCTTTGCGGCGCCGCCCGCGGCCGTGTTCGTCTCGCCATGGCTCGGGCCCGCCGCCGCGGTTCCGGGCCTGGCGGCTTACGGTCTGATGTGCGTAGCCTATCTCCCCACGTTAAAATTCTATCGCCGTCCTGGTGTCGCTGCGGTGTTGCTGCCGGTGGCCGCCATGCTTTACACCGCAATGACGATCGCATCCGCCATCCGGCATTGGGAAGGCAAGGGCGGCGGCTGGAAAGGCCGCGTCTATCCGCACTGATTTGCCCGTTCATATGAGGAAATCTTGTCCGATACCGTTGAAACGCCTTCCGGAAAACAAGCCAGGGATGAAAACTTCCCGGTTGGATCGTGGCTGCTGCCGGCTTCCCTGCGGCCGCATGTCGCCATCTTCTACGCCTACGCCCGGGCTATCGACGATATCGCCGATGACCCCGACCTCGCGCCGGCAGAGAAGATATCCCGGCTGGACGGGTTTGCGGATGCATTGCGCGACCCCGGCGGCGCCAATCCCGCCTTCGCCAGGGCGAACGCCATTCGCGACAGCATGGCCGCGACTCATGTGGATCCGCAGCATTGCCTCGACCTCATCGCCGCGTTCAAACAGGATGCGGTGAAATCGCGCTACGCCGACTGGGACGACCTGATGGCGTATTGCATGCTGTCCGCCGCCCCCGTCGGCCGGTACCTGATCGACCTGCATGGCGAAACGAAGGACGCCTATGCCGCATCCGACGCGCTGTGTTGCGCCCTGCAGGTGATCAATCACCTGCAGGACTGCCAGGATGACTATCGGGCGCTGGACCGGGTCTACCTGCCCGGCGACTGGATGTCCGAAGCGGGCATTACCGTGGCGTCGCTGGACGGTGCTGCCGCCAGCGCGGGCCTGCGCAGGGTGATCGATCAAAGCCTCGATTCGACAGAAACCCTTATGGCCGTCGCGGAGTCGCTGATCGGCCGGTTGCGCAATACCCGATTTGCGCTGGAAGCGGCGGTGATCGTGCGGATCGCCAACCGTCTGACGCAGGCGTTACGACGCCGGGACCCCCTGGCGGAACGGGTCGTCCTGCGCCGGCCGCAATATATCCTGTGCGGTATGGGCGGGCTTTGGGATGTGGTTCGCCGCTCCGGCTGAATCTGGTATAGAGGGGCGGGCGCCGTAGCGTTACGGTAACGGCCGTATTCCGAATCTAATCCGACGATGGCGAACTTGCAGTCTTCCGCTTCAGACGACCTGACACGCAGCGACGATGCGCCGATCGTGTTCGATGCGGCGGCGGCGCGGGAGCATGCGCGCCGGATCGTGGAACGTTCCGGCTCGTCTTTCCGCCTTGGCATGCGTGTGCTGCCGTCGGACCGGCGGGCGGCGATGTATGCGATCTACGCCTTTTGCCGGGAGGTGGACGACATTGCCGACGGGCCCGGAGACGCCGCCGGCAAGCTGGCGCGTCTGGCGGCATGGCGTGACGAAGTCGAAAGCCTGTATGACGGCCGGCCCCATTTCCCCACCGCGCAGGCGCTGCTTGATCCGGTTCAGGCATTCGGACTGCCCAGGGCGGAGTTCCTTGCCGTAATCGACGGTATGGAAATGGATGCGCGCGAAGCAATCTGGGGGCCCAGCTACGCCGATCTGTTTCTGTATTGCCGGCGCGTCGCCGGTGCGGTCGGCATGCTGTCGATTCACGCCTTTGGCGAAACCCGTCCGCCGGCGCCGGACCTGGCGGTCAGCCTGGGCAATGCCCTGCAGTTGACCAATATCCTCCGCGACGTTCATGAAGATGCCCTTGCAGGGCGGCTTTACCTGCCGCGGGAACTGCTGGACAAACATGGCGTGACGGCGACGACCGCTTCCGAATTATTGGCGGACCCGGCGGTGGCGCGCGTCTGCGCGGACCTCGCTGAAGTGGCCCGGGAAGCTTTCACCGTCAGCGCGTACCTGATGCAGCGTCTCGACCGGCGCAGGATTCGGCCGGCCATTCTGATGATGGCGGTTTATCGGCAGACGCTCGAGATGCTCCGTCGGCGCGGATGGAACCGGCTCGACGAACCGGTTGGCCTGTCGCGATGGGCGAAAATCCGCCTCGTGCTGCGGCACAGTTTCTTCTAGGGCGGGGATGACACGGGTTCATGTTGTGGGTGCGGGACTGGCGGGGCTGGCTGCGGCCGTCCGGCTCGCGGCGGCGGGCCGTCTCGTCACGGTCTACGAATCCAGCGGTCACGCCGGCGGCCGCTGCCGTTCATTTCATGACAGCGTCCTGGGCGCCGTGATCGACAATGGCAACCACATGCTGTTGAGCGGCAATCGTTCCGTCATGGCCTATCTGGACGAAACCGGCGCCGCTGACCCGCTGTCCGGACCGGGGGACGCCGCCTTTCCCTTCGTTGACCTGGCGAGCGGCGCGCGCTGGACGGTCCGGCCGAACGCCGGTCCGGTTCCGTGGTGGATCCTGTGTCCCGGCAGACGCCCGCCCGGAACCCGCCCTGTCGATTTTCTTGCCGCCCTGCGCCTTCGCCAGGCGGGCCCGGCCGCAACTGTCGAAGAGGTGCTGGGGGACACAGGGGCATTGTATGCACGTTTCTGGGAACCGTTGGCCGTGGCCGCGCTCAACACGCCGGCGGATCGTGCGGCGGCCGCGCCACTGTGGCAGGTCCTGACGGAGACCTTTGCCGGCGGCGCGGCGCTTTGCCGGCCGCTGGCCGCCCGGACCAGCCTGTCGGACAGCTTTGTGACGCCGGCTCTGTCGACGCTGGCGGCCGCGGGGGCGGATATCCGGTATGCGCATCGCCTGAAGGGCGTGGAACGGCGTAACGGCGCGATTAGCTACCTCGATTTTTCGGATACCGGTGTCGTGGTGCAGTCTGCCGATTCCGTCATCCTGGCGCTGCCTCCTGCCGGATTGAAGGCGGTTTTTCCGGACATGGCGCTGCCGGACGGCAGTCATGCCATCGTGAACGCGCATTTCCGGCTCGCGGCGCCGCTGTCCGCCGGTGACGACGTTTCCATGCTCGGACTGGTCGGCGGCCTGGCGCACTGGCTGTTCATCCGCGGTGATATTGTTTCCGTCACCGTCAGCGCCGCCGATGAACTGGCGCTTGAACCGGCCGATTCAATCGCGTGCCGGTTATGGCGGGACGTCTGCCACGCGCTGGACTGGCGCGGCGCCGCGATCCCGCCGTACCGAATCGTGAAGGAACGGCGCGCAACTTTCTCGCAAACGCCCGCCGCAATGCGGCTGCGGGCGAAAACGCGGACGGCGACCGCCAATCTTTACCTTGCCGGCGACTGGACCGATACCGGGCTGCCCGCGACCATCGAAAGCGCCATCCGCTCCGGTCACGCCGCGGCGCAGGCCGTATTAGGGGGCTGATACCGATCAGAAAGTATTCCTGCGCGAACCGGCCGCCGGTATTGACAACATTCGGATTATTGAAGCATGAAGCACCGAATCGGTATATTTGTTCGGTTGATGGGAAGATTAGCGTAATCATCATGAATGCAGCCAGGGAAGTTGGAGGGGCCGACGCATATGTCGGCGGCGTTCCACAGCAGCATGACGATGGACTTCTGAATAAAGTAGATGCGACCGTCGAAGATGCCGGCAACGCTCTGGCCGCGCTCCAGAACGGCGATGGCCACTGGGTGTTCGAACTCGAAGCCGATGTGACGATCCCGGCCGAGTATATTCTGCTGGAGCATTTTCTCGACGAAATCGACCCGGAAATAGAGAACAAGCTCGCGGTCTATCTGCGGGACAAGCAGGAATTGCATGGCGGCTGGTCGCTGTTTTACCAGGGCGATTTCGATATCAGCGCCAGCGTAAAGGCCTATTACGCGCTGAAGCTGTTTGGCGACCGTCCCGAAGAACCGCATATGACGCGCGCGCGCGACGCAATTCTCGCCCATGGCGGGGCCGAAACCTGTAATGTGTTTACGCGCATAGCGCTGGCGCTTTTCGATCAGCTTCCCTGGCGGGCGGTTCCGGTCATGCCGATTGAAATCATGTTGCTGCCGCGCTGGTTTCCCTTCCATATCTCCAAGATATCGTACTGGTCGCGCACGGTGCTGGTGCCGTTGCTGATCCTGATGGCGCTGAAGCCGCGCGCCCGCAATCCGCGCGGCGTGCATATCGAGGAGCTGTTCGTCACCCCGTCCGACGACGTCAAGCATTACATGCGCAATGCGACCGGGTCCCCCTGGGGTGCTATCATGATCGGCCTGGACAAGGTGCTGCGGATTATCGAACGGCAATATCCGAAGAACCGGCGGCAACGCGCCTTCCGAAAGGCGGAGGCATTCGTTCGCGAACGCCTGAACGGGGAAGACGGTTTGGGCGGCATTTTTCCTGCGATGGCCAATACGGTCATGGCGTTCGACCGGCTGGGGTTTCCCAAGGATCATCCGGATGTCGTTCTGGCGAAAACCGCTATCCGGCGGTTGCTCGTCCTGGAGGAAGACCGGGGGTATTGCCAGCCCTGCATGTCGCCGGTCTGGGATACCGGCCTCGCCTCGCTGGCGATGATGGAAGCGGGCGTATCGCGGGATAGCGATGCGCTGCAAAAGGCGGCGCACTGGCTGGCGGATCGCCAGGTGCTGGACGTCAGGGGCGACTGGGCGGACGGGCGTCCGGGCGTCCGGCCGGGTGGCTGGTCCTTCCAGTATAACAACGACTACTATCCGGATGTGGACGATTCCGCCGTGGTGGCCATGGCGCTGGACCGGATGGACGACCCGGCATTCGAGTCGACGCTGGACCGCGCCGAAGAATGGATTGTCGGCATGCAGTGCAGGAACGGCGGCTGGGGGTCGTTCGATGCGGAAAACACCTATACCTATCTCAATTATATCCCCTTTGCCGACCATGGCGCGCTGCTCGACCCGCCGACCGAGGATGTAACCGCACGGTGCGTCAGCATGCTGGCGCAGATGGGGCGTGAATCCGGCAAGGCGTCTGTGGCACGGGGGCTCGCCTATCTGCGGGATATGCAGCAGCCGGACGGTTCGTGGTTCGGACGCTGGGGCACGAATTATATCTACGGCACCTGGTCGGTTCTCGGCGCCTTCAATGCGGCGAATGAAGACATGTCGGCGCCTCATATCCGAAAGGCGGTGGCGTGGCTTGAAAGCCGCCAGCGGGACGATGGCGGCTGGGGTGAGGATGGCGCGACATACTGGGCCGAGACACGGACGAAGGTGAAGGCGAGCACACCGTCGCAAACGGCCTGGGCCCTGCTGGCGCTGATGGCCGCGGGGGAAATCGACTCGGACGCCGTGCGGCGCGGTATCGAATATCTCCTGTCGGCGGAACGCGACGGGGTCCGCTGGGTGGAGCCCTGGTACACGGCGGTCGGCTTCCCGCGGGTCTTTTATCTGCGCTACCACGGCTACAGCGCCTATTTCCCGCTTTGGGCGCTGGCCCGTTACCGCAACCTGAAAGCCGGTAACGCCAAGTCGGCGCCATACGGAATGTGAGCCGCCTCGGGATCGTGACGGGGCTGTCGATGGAGGCTGCCCGCATCAGGACCGCCAGTCGCGGCTTGCAGGATGCCGACATGCCGATTATCGGCGTGGCCGGCGGCAGCGCCGAACGCGCGGCCGGTCTCGCGCGGCAACAGGTGGCGGCGGGCGCAAGAGCGCTGGTCAGTTTCGGGCTTGCGGGCGGTCTCGATCCGTCGCTGCTGCCGGGCGATATCGTGATCGGCGCGACGGTCTGGCGCAATTCAGGACCGCCATTGGACATGACGGGGCCCTGGGCGCAATCCATCGCGGCCGGGCTGCAGCGGGAATGCCGCGTCCGGATCGGCGGCGTCGCGGGCGTCGATGCGCCTGCTGTTTCGGTCGCGGCGAAGGCGGCGCTTAGATTACGGTCCGGCGCTCTCGCCGTCGATATGGAAAGCCACGGTACGGCTTCGGCGGCGGCCGAACTGGGTATTCCGATACTGGTAATCCGCGCGGTCGCCGATCCGTCGATGCGGGCCGTCCCTGCCGCCGCTCTGGCGGGCATGGGATCCGACGGGCGCCGCCGTCCGTTTGCCGTATTGGGGCGCCTGCTGTTTCGCCCAAGTGACCTTCCGGGGCTCATCCGGCTGGCGGGCGACAGTGCGGCGGCAATGCGCAGCCTTGCCGTTGCGGCGCGCGTCCTGTTCAGAGAGACAGGCAGCGACTGACCAGATCCGGTCAGGCCGCGTCGCTGCGCCCCCGCGCCCGTTCTTCCGCTTCAGCGTGCAACTGGGTCAGCGTCTTCTGCACATTCGATTCGAAGATATATTCGGCCGGCCGCTGGTTTTCGAGCGAGATTTCCGGCGCCATCGGGCCGTCCAGTTCCGGGCCCTTTATGAATGTTTTCAGCGCTTTCATCGGGTGGGCAATCGTGTCCATCACGGCCGTGGCTTCATATCCGCAATGCACCATGCACTCGGCGCATTTTTCGTATTTGCCGGTCCCGTAGGACTCCCAGTCGGTTTCCGCCATCAGGGCCTTGTAGCTGGGGGCGTATCCCTCGCCCAACAGATAACACGGGCGTTGCCACCCGAAGACGTTACGGGTCGGATTGCCCCAGGGGGTGCACTGGTATTCCTGATTTCCGGCAAGAAAGTCGAGGAAAAGGGTCGACTGGCTGAAACGCCAGTTCCGTCCCTTCCCAAGCCTGAACACATTACGGAACAACTGTTTGGTTTTCTGCCGCGACAGGAAATGCGTCTGGTCGGGCGCGCGTTCATAGGCATAGCCCGGCGAAACCGTTATCCCCTCGACGCCGAGCGACATGCCGTAGTCGAAAAAGGCGGCGACATCTTCCGCCTGGGCCCCGTCGAACAGGGTGCAGTTCACATTGACCCGGAACCCGGCATCCCGCGCCTTTACGATAGCCCGGGTCGCGATCTGGAAGACGCCCTTCCGGTCGACGGCCCGGTCGTGATCCGCTTCCAGCCCGTCCAGATGGATGGAGAACGTCAGATAGGGGCTCGGCTTGAAGAGGTGCAGCTTCTTTTCAAGCAGCAGCGCATTCGTGCACAGATAGATGAATTTCTTGCGCGCAATCAGCGCATCGACGATTTCCTTGATTTCCTTGTGGATCAGCGGTTCGCCGCCGGGTATCGACACGATCGGGGCGCCGCATTCCTCAACGGCTTCTATACATTCATCCACGCTCAGCCGGCGGTTCAGGATATCGTCGGGATAGTCGATCTTGCCACAGCCGGGACAGGCGAGATTGCATCGGAACAGGGGCTCCAGCATCAGGACCAGTGGATATTTTTTGACGCCCTTGATCCGCTGTTTCACAACATAGGCGCCGACGCGCAATTGCTGAATGAGAGGTACTGCCACAGTTTTTCCTGTTGGGGTTTGTACGGAGATTAAGCGGTTGCCATCAGTTCGCGCGGCAATTTGAAGTGGATGTTTTCCTTGACGGTTTCGAGGTTCTGGACATCGACCTCGAAGCTGTCGCCGAGTCGCTGGATGAGTCCCTGCACCAGTTCCTCGGGCGCCGATGCGCCGGCCGTGATGCCGACCGTCCCGACGTTCTCGAGCCAAGCGGGGTCGAGCGCCGATGCGTCGGGTAACAGGTAGCTCGGGACGCCGGATTCCTGGCCGATTTCGCGCAGCCGGTTGGAATTTGAACTGTAATCCGCTCCGATGACCAGGATGACATCGGCGTGCCGGACCATTTCGCGGACGACGCTCTGGCGGTTCTGCGTCGCGTAACAGATATCCTTCACATCCGGCCCGACGATCTTCGGAAAGCGCGTCCGCAGGGCGGTGATGATATCCCTTGTGTCATCCACGCTCAGCGTTGTCTGGGTGACGTAGGCGAGTTTGCCCGAATCGGTTGTCTTGAGGCCCGCCACATCCTCTTTCCGGCTGACCAGATGCACCGTTCCCGGTACCTGGCCCATCGTGCCTTCGACTTCGGGGTGGCCGCGATGGCCGATAAGCACGATTTCGTATCCGCTGCGCGAATAACGCTGGGCTTCCTTGTGAACCTTGCTGACCAGGGGGCATGTCGCGTCGATGACCTCCAGGAACCGCCCGACGGCGTCGCCCTCGACCTTCTGCGATACGCCGTGGGCGCTGAAGATCGTGACGGCGCCTTCCGGAATTTCGTCGACTTCCTCGACGAAGATGGCGCCCTTGCTTTTCAGGGTCTCGACGACATGTTTGTTGTGAACGATTTCATGCCGGACATAGACGGGCTTGCCGAACTTTTCGAGCGCGCGCTCGACAATATCGACGGCGCGCACGACCCCGGCGCAAAAGCCCCTCGGCTGGGCCAGCAGGACCTTTAAGGGCTTTTTACTCATCGCCTACCTTTCCGATGCGCTGGCATGAAATTCTCACCATGGCGCTAACTAACATGAAGTGAGATATGCCTCAAGGAGGCACGGTTACAAGCTGTTTTGCCGAAATCCTGTCGCGCAGGTACCGCGACAGGGTCCAGCCGCCAAACGGCAGGCCGCGGGCTCCTCCGTGCCTTGCGAATGACGCCATAATGGTTCACGAATGCCGTCGCCGCCACAGGTTGCGCCCCTCGTCTATCTGCCAGGCGACCAGGCCGGGTATCCCGATAATCAATTCGCGCCCGCGCTTGATCAGTGAAAGCGTGAGCGCCAGTTCCGGCGTCAGGCCAATGAAGCCTCCGATCAGGATAAGTCCGCCTTCCTGAATCCCCAGGCCGCCGGGGATCATGAACCCGGCGCTGCGGGCCGCCTGGCTGAGGCTTTCCAGCACGAAGGCTTCCGTCAGGGTAACCGGGTGGCCCAGAAACATCAGGATCAGCCAGACCTCGCCGGTTCCCGCGACCCAGCCGATAATGCGCCAGAAGCAGCACAGGGTGGTGGCGCGCCGCTGCCGGTACATCGCGATGACCGCGGCATCCAGTGCGGCGGCTCCGCCGGTGATCGATGTCCAGGCATTAACGCTGGCAAAACGTTCCATCAGCCTGGCGAGCCGCAAAAACGGGCCGGTTTGCTGCACAACGTAAAACCCGACCAGCCCGGCGCCGAACAGGGAGAGTCCGATTGCAAGATTTACAATCGTGTCCTGGCCGCCCCCGACGATGGCCGCGAAGGCCATGACGCCGACAACGGAGAAAATGAACTGGGCCAGAATTCCGGCGGTAAGGTCTACCATGACGCTTGCGCCGGCAATCGGCCCCTCGATGCCCCGGCGGTGCAACAGGAACGCGCGCAGGAATTCTCCCCCGATCCGCGCGACAGGCAGCAGGGTATTCACGGAATCGGCAATCCAGCGGATCCAGAAAAGACGGCCGACGGAAATCCGCTTCTCCCGGGGAATCAGGACATGCCAGGAAAGCATGTCGATGACGAGCAACGCGATGCGGAACAGGACAACCAGCAGAATGCCCCAGCCGATGGCGATGGCGCCGGCCAGGATATCCGCCGCGCCATACCAGGCGATCAAGGCGGTAAACAGCCCGCCGCCGAGGATCAGGCCGATGAGGATGGACCACTTCATCGGCGCACCGGAAAATCATTCGCCGTGAACCAGCCAATGGCGTTGCGCCATAAATCCGCTGCCGGGCGGGCAAGGCGCTGATCGCACGGGGGCGATATCCTGCGCCGGACCGTCATGCGGGCAGCGGCTCCAGCCGGGGGAAAATGGTCTTTTCGGCATAAACCAGGTCATGCGGGAAATCGATTTCAGTCCAGGGAAGGCCGGTAATGTCTTCTGTGGCAAAGGTTCCGTCGGGCGATGCGTACAGGATGTCGCGGAAGGCTTGCTCGTAAATGAAATCGGTCCGCCCCGCTTCGATATAGGGGCGCAGGGCCGGTTCGACCCGGCGCGCGATATCCGCGGACAGGCGCAGAAAGCCGATCCATTCGTGAAACGTATCGAAAGGGGCGGTCGGCATCTTGTGAAAATCCACTATCCGGCCGTCCTTGAAGCATATCTTCACAGGATCGTCGCCCGGCCGGACGTTCCGGTCCATGGCGAAACAGGTCTGATGGCGCGAATTCACCAGCCTGGCCATCAGCCGGTGGTCGTACAGGACATCGCCGTCCATGAAGACTGTCGGTCCGGTGAATTCCGCCCGCAGACCCCATAGGGTATACGGTGCGCCCTTCGCGTGATCCGGGCAATCCACGGTGCGCACGAAATCGCCGGCGCCGATGGCCGCGATTTCCGCGCGGATACGCTCGGCCTGATAGCCGACGCCCATGACCAGTTCGTCGAATCCCAGGTATTTCAGGATTTCGGCGTGACGCTGCAGCAGGGTCTTTCCGCCGAAGCGGAGCAGCGTCTTCGGGGGAAAACCGGTTTCCTTTTCGAGCCGTGAGCCGACTCCGGCGGCAAGCATGACAGCTTTCATGGCGGAAATCTTCGCGAGCAGGGGGTTCCGTTTCAGGCCTGTAACGGCCCGATTTCGGCTTTTTGACACGCAATCCGAAGGGCGGGGCCTGTTTTACGCGGGATATTCCTGTGCGTCCATGTAAAACAGATGCTTATGGGCTGCGCCGGTCGCGCCAGGCCATCATGGCGGGCAGGACGAGCAGCATGCAGACCAGCGTATAGCCGATGGCGATGGTCAGGAGCTGGCCCATGCTGGTCATGCCAAGATGTCCCGACAGCGCGAGGCTGCCGAAGGATGCGATTGTCGTCAATGCGCTGAACAGCACGGCACGCGGCGTGCTGGTTTGCATGATGTCGATTGCCCTGTTCGCCGCCTGCTCCCGCATGACCATGTGAACGCCGCTGGCGACGCCAAGACCGAACAACAGCGGCAGGACGATAATATTGGCAAAATTGAAGGGCAGGTTCAGCGCGACGGAGGTGCCGCCGGTCAGCACGGCCGCGAGCGAGAGCGGCAGCAGAACCAGAAAGGACCGTGCGATACCGCGCAGCAGGACGATCAGAATCGCGGAAACCAGCACAAAGGCGATAATCGACGCCTCCCGGAACGCGGATACGACGGCGTCGCCCGCCTCGGAAATCGTAACCGGCGTTCCAACGGCATTCGGCGCCGCTGCCAGAACGGTCGCCGCGAATTGCCGCAATTCGTCGTTCGATCGAACAGGCTTTGCGGGTTGCAGCTGTATCCGCGCAACGCCGTCATTGGTGAGCCAGTTCCGACGGATGTGCGGCGGAATGTCATCCACCGAGACAGGGCCTGCTTCCAGCGCGAGACGCAGGTCGTCCAGCAGCCCGGGAAGATATCCTGTCAGCCTGCGGTCGAGATCCTGGAGGCGCGCGGCGTTGGCCGGGTCGACGGACGACAGGGCGCGGTCGAGCTGCGCCACGGCGTCGGCAAGCGGCCCGCCGGGATCGCCGGCCAGGAACGTGGCGGCCGTGCGCCTGAAATCTTCCAGGGATTCGGCAAACGAACCGGCGGCGGGCTGGTCCGCGGCCGGCGCCGTCAGCACCGGACCCAGAAAGTAAGCCATGTCGTCGATGACGGTCAGTTTTTCCGCCTGATCCTCCGGAACAAGGCTGTTGAGGGTCACGGCGGTCCCGACGCCGGGCAACGCGCTCAGCCGCTCCGCCTCCCGGGCCGCGTGGTCCAGGCCGGCAACCAGGACATCAATCGCGTACACGCCGTTTCGGGGATCATTCGCGAGATCCAGAAAGGTGGATACCGATTCGCTGGTCGGGTCCTTCAGGTTCATAGGATTGAAGTCGAATTTTGCGAAAGGCATGGCGCTGGCGGCCAGTATCGCGCAGGCGGCCGCAATCCACAGTATCGGACGGTGATATTTCCCGGTGAACGGTTCCGTTGGGACGCCGGGCGCTGCGGTTTCAATCGGTTTGCCGGGAAACAGCGACAGGATCGCCGGCAGCAGGGTCATGTTCAGAAAAAACGCAATTGCCATGCCGCCCCCCGATATGAGGCCCAGTTCGGCGAGGCCCTTGTAGTCCGTCGGCAGGAAGGACAGAAACCCGGCCGCGGCGCAAAGCGCGCCGATCGCCAGCGATCCGCCGACGCCGCACCCCGTGGCGACCAGCGCGCCGGTAGCGTCGCGGGCGGCGCGTTCGCGGTAGTACAGGCAGTAATGGATGCTGAAATCGACGCCGAGCCCGATAAACAGGACCGCGAAGGCAATTGAAATGAGGTTCAGGTGGCCGACCGCCAGCGCGGCAAAGGCCGCTGTCCAGATGAGCCCGACAACGAGGGTCGCGATGGCGGGCACGATCAAACGGATGGTCCGCAAGCCGATCACCACCAGCAGGACCACGAGGCCGAGCGTCAGCAGTCCCGCCTTCTCGCCGCCCAGCGCAACGCTGCGCAGTTCATCGTCCGCAATCGCGACAGATCCGGTCAGTCTGACTGTGACGTCCCGCAGCCCGTCGTCCCGGAGGTCCGCGGCCGCTTGCCGGATTGCGGCAAGTGCGTCCGCACCGGGGGAAAGCCCGCCATGCTCCAGCCTGGGCCGCGCCAGGACGATCTGGCGCGCGCCGTCCTTGCGTTCGCCGTCGATCAGGTCGCGCCATGCCAGCATTGCCGGGCGGTCCGCGACATGCGCGTCCACGATGCCGTCAACGCGGCGAAACAGGTCGGCCAGTTCCGCTCCCCCGGCGGCGCCATCGTTGCGCAGGGCGAGTCCGAGAAAATCGAATAACCCGTTCAGGTTTGGCTGATGCGCGAGCGTTGCCAGAAACGGTTCGGCTGCCGCCAGCCGGTCGGCAAGCGCCGATAACGATTCCAGGTCCAGATAGAGCAGGCCCGCGCGCCTGAAAAACGGATCGCCTTCCGGATATTCGATTCCCTTGAACAGGTCGCCTTTCCCGCGCAGCGCGCCGGTCAATGCCTTTGCCATCGCGGTTGCCGCATCAGACGAGGGAGCATCGACAACAATGACGATCAGGTCGCTGAACTGCGGGAACGCCCGGTCATAGGCGATGGCGTTCTGCCGAAACGGGGTTTCCGCGGAAATCATGTTCGTCGTACTGGTATCGATGGCGAGGTTGCCGGCCGCAAACCATGCCGCCGCGACGGTCAAAATCCCGCAAATGACGATAACGCTGCGGGCATGACGCGCCACGGTCAGCGTCCAGGCCGCAAAGGCCTGCTGTACCGCGGTTACCTTTTCTGAAGAGAAGCTGGTTTTCATCGGTATGGCGGGGGCGCTTTTTTGGTAAAGTACCAATAACCTGTCAGCAGAAACCTTCATATAAGTGCCGGCGTCGATGACGGCCAGAAAGGAATGCAACGAGGATGCTTCGGATATTCGGTATAGCGGCGCTGCTGTTATCGCTGGCGGGCCCGGTTTCGGCCGCTGAATCACCGCGTGACAGGATCGCGCAGTTGAACGCGACACTGCTCGACGTCATGCAGAATGCCGATGCGCTTGGCTTTCAGGGCCGCTACGCAAAGCTGCAGCCGGTGATGACGGGGCTGTATGACTTTTCGCTGATGTCCCGGGTTGCCGTGGGCAGCTACTGGAATGAACTGGACGAAAGCAACCGGAAGCGATTGATCGATGCCTTCAAGCGTATGAGCATCGCGACCTATGCAGCGCGATTCGACGGCTATTCCGGTGAAAAGTTTGAAATCGTATCCGACGAAGAATCGGTTCGGAATACCGTCCTTGTGAAGACAAACCTGATCCGGTCCGATGGAACGCCCGTCGCGCTGAACTATCTGCTGCGCCCCGCCGACGGCGACTGGCGGATCATCGATGTGTTCCTGGATGCGCGGTTCAGTGAGCTGGCGCGGCTACGGGCCGACTATACGGCAATGATTCAGCGCGAGGGCTTCGACCGCCTGGTGGAAACGATAGAGGCGCGGATTGGCGAGCTGACACCCCCGGGGTAAGGCGGCGCTTTCGTCATTGCCCGCGGTTCAGTTCCCGGAGCCGGGGGCGTCGCCATAGATATCGACAATCGGTTCGGGAACGCCATTGCGGATTTCATAGGCGCGGTTCTGCAGGAACACGCTGCGGATCGATGCGTAGTAATCGATCGATGTCTTTTCCAGGGCTTCGCTGGCATCGAGGTAATTTGCGCGCTTGTCCAGGCCTTCAATGCCGGCGCGGGCGAACGATTCCTCGGTGCTCAGCACATAACCGAGCGGGTCAAAAAACGTATCGACAAACTGGCCGACCGCATCACGGATCGTCGACGGGCCGAAGAACGGCAACATGACATAGGGTCCCTGGCCGACGCCGTAGACCGCAAGGGTCTGTCCGAAATCCTCGCTATGACGCGGCGCGCCAAGATCGGCGGCGACGTCGCCCATGCCGCCAAATCCTATAATTGTGTTCGTTGTGAACCGCGCGATCGTGTTGTGGGCCCGGTCCAGGTCGCCCTGCAGCAGATCATTTGCCAGGATGACGGGCGATTTAAGGTTATTGATGACATTTGACACGATGACACGGCCGCCGTCCGGTACAACCATGATGTACAGGCGCGCCGCGGGTTTGAGCAGCAGTTCGTCCAGAATCTGGTTGAACCGGAAAAATACCCGGTTAACGGGCTCGAACGGGTCAATATTCCGTTCATCGGCATAGGATGCCGGCATTGCGTCACCCGCCAGGGCCGGCTGTGCGGCGCCGAATGCCGAGAAAACCAGTCCCGCGAACATGACGCCGATGCGCAGCCGCGCCTTAGCCGCCAAACAACAGGAAAAATAGTGTTTCATTATCAATGCATTAGTTCTTATGGCAGTCGAATAATGGGGTAAATAAACCTATCTGTCCAATGGAAATCCTGCGCCGTCCGATATTAACCCCGTACCGGGTCCAGCCTCACCGATAAATCTTTAAAATCCGTTATCTTTGCCGCATCTGTTATTCATATGGCGGATTATACGCGGTCATGCATCCAGTCATCGATCAATCGGCGGGATATTGACTCCGGCCTTGAAAGCCGCAGCCCGTACTTGGCGGCGTTGAGTATCTTTTCTTTCTCGAACCAGCGTGCTTCGACAAGTTCGGATTCCTGGACGACAATGTCGGTCGACACCGCCTCGGCGTGGAAACCGAGCATGATATTTCCCGGGAACGGCCAGGGCTGGGAGGAGTGGTAGCGGACGCTGCCGACCCTGATGCCGACTTCCTCCTCCACTTCGCGGGCGACTGCTTCCTCCAGGCTTTCGCCGGGTTCGACGAATCCTGCCAGCGTGGAAAACATTTTCTGGGGATTGCGCCTGTTATGCGCGAGAACGCAGCGGTCGCCCATGTGCACCAGCATGATGACGGCGGGATCGGTGCGGGGAAAATGCGATGTCCCGCAGTCCGGATTGGCGCAGACGCGGACATGGCCGGCGTCCTTGATGTCCGACCGGCTGCCGCAGCGCGAACAGAAGGGATGCCGTTCATGCCAGTGAATCAGTCCCTTCGCATAAGCCAGGAGCGCGCCGTCGGCCCGGTCCAGCATGCCGCCGACGTCGCGCAGGCCGACAAACCGGCCATGCGACAGCGCGGGCAACGCCGCCGGGTTTTCCAGATGCGACAGATCTATGGCGAAAAACGATGTTCCGTCCCGCTCGCCCAGCAGGATCAGGTTCGGGTTGTCCCCGGCCAGTGCCGCCGCGTCGGCGGCGGTAATCCACGCCATGAGCGGTCCACCTTGTGAGCCATCCGCAAAAGCGATGAAGTTCTTCTCCCGCCAGACCGGCAGAATCCTTGCGTCGGACGATGTCATCCGACCCCGGACCCAGTCGGTGTCGGGACGCAACGGCCCGGCGCGATTAACGCCTGCCCCGCTATAGAAATTGAGTTCTGTCATCCGGTGATTTTCGCATGCTGGCAGGGCAATGGAAACATCCATTGTTCCCGTTACGCGGATCGTGCTTCGCGGATCCGCGCTTTCTCCGCTTCCTTGAACCCGACAACGAATGCGCCACCAAGGTCGAACACCGGCCGCTTTATCAATGTCGGATTAGCCAGCATCAGTATGGCGGCGGATTCGGCTCCGATATTCTCCCGGTCCGCGTTCGGGAGTTTTCGCCAGGTGGCGCCGCGCCGGTTCAGCAGCATTTCCCAGCCAAGGGCGGCGGTCCATCCGGCAAGCGTGTCCGGATCGATCCCGTCGGCCCGGAAGTCGTGGAACCGGTGGTCCATACCTTCTTCATCCAGCCATTTGCGCGCCGCGCGGCAGGTATCGCAGTTTTTGATGCCGAAAACTGTAATCATCAGGCGGAAATCCCGGGTTGTTCCAAAGCAGATCGCCGTCACTCGGATTTAGGGGGCCTCCGTACCAGAAGGACAAGCGGTACGGCAATAATACTGGCGAGTGTAAACGCTCCGAAGGCATTCAGGAAACCGATCATGTCGGCCTGCCTGTCCAGTTCCACGCTGATCGCGGCCAGTCCGGAAATGCTGCCGATGTCGAATTTAACGATATTCTGCGGGTAGTCCAGCAGCGGGTTGAAGTGCGAAATGAACTCCGTAAAGCGCGCATAGTTCATGCTGGAGGTCCGGATCAGGATCGTGACGCTGAGCGAAATGAAAATACTGCTGCCAATATTGCGCAACAGGTGGAACACCGACATGGTTTCCGCCAGGTATCGCGGATCGATCGTCGCGAAGGTGGCGACGGTCAGGGGCACCCATAAGATCCCGACGGCGAGGCCCTGAACCGTGCTCGCCAGGGCGACATCGAATGCCGTGACATTCATGTCGAAACCCATCATGTACCAGCCAGCCCAGGCGAGCATGGAAAATCCGACGGACAGTCCGATCCGGGGATCCAGTTTGCCGATCCACATCGCCAGGAAAAATCCGATAACGGCGCCGGCGCCGCGGCCGGCAAGCAGGGTGCCGATGACCGATTCGGGATAACCGGCGACCTCTTTCAGCATCGGTGGCAGCATGACCATCGGCGTGAAATTGAGCATCCCGTAAAGGAACACGATCACCAGCCCCAGGGAGTAGTTCCGGTCCAGAAGGTGCCGCGGATTGAGCAGCGGATTCCGGGCGATGAGACTGTAGAAAACAAACACGTAAAATGCGAAGGCGCCAACCGCCGTCTCGATTATGATTTCCTTCGATTCGTACCAGTCGAGCCGTTCGGCGCGATCCAGGATCAGCTGCAGGCATATGATGGCGGTCGCCAGGGCGAGGAAACCGGTCCAGTCGAATCGGGTGCGCTCGTTTCTGCCGCCGTCATTGATAAATATCCACAGGCCGACATAGGCCAGGATGCCCACCGGGGCCAGCATGTAGAACGCATAGCGCCAGTTATACAATTCACTCAGATAGCCGCCCAGAAACGGTCCGATGATGGGTCCGACGACGACGCCCATCCCGTATATCGACGTGACCAGCCCGTGCTGGCGCCGCGAAAACGTGTCCAGCAGCACGGCCTGCGCCAGCGGGACGAGCGGTGCGCCAAACCCGCCCTGCAATATCCGGTAGGCGACCAGGCTTTCGAGCGAATCCGCCTGACCGCACAGAATCGAGGCGACGACGAATCCGAGCACACTGTTCAGCATGACGTTCCGCCAGCCGAACCGGGCCGTCAGCCAGCCTGTGAGGGGGGTTACCGTTGCCGTCGCCAGGATGTTGAATGTCATGACCCAGCTGATCTGGTCCGGCGTGGCCGACAGCGTGCCCTGCATTTGCGGCAGGACAACACTGACGATCAGCACGGTCATGGAATAGAGCGTCGTCGCCAGCACGACGGAGACGAGAAGCATCCAGCGCCGGAATGCGCTCGGTATCTTTGCAGTATCCTCGACGGTCGTCATCCGGCTTTCAGCGACAGGGTGATTCGGGCTGTCGGCCCGCCTCCTATGAGAATGCGGAACAGGTGTTACGCGCCGGTTCCGCGCGAGTCGGGGCAGCCCGATATTGCGATGTTTCTATCGCCTGCCGGCAAACACGGCCCGGAGGCGAAACGACATTGTAACCGGTATGCCGGATAACAGCGGGAAAATCCATACAGCAATGGCGCCAAAACCCGGTCACCGGGATAAAACACGGACAGGGCGCGCAGGTTATGGCGCACATCGCTGAAAGGTATGAAGGTTTTAAGGACGAAGAAGGCGCCGACAGGTCTTGCCAGGCGATTTGCGTTAAAACGGCAGATCGGACTCCAGGAGCAGGATCAACCCGATTATTGCCGCCCAGCCGACGCCGGAAGCGATAATACAGAACAGGAAGGCCAGCCGCTTGGTAATGCTGGGCCGCTTGGAACGCGCAAGACTGTCGTCTGACTTCAAGAACTGCATCTCTGCCCCTTCCCTTACTCCGACCCTGGTGTCCGCGGATCAATCCCTAAAAGATCAAACGCATCGCTTTTTTCCCACGCGACTAAACGTTGCGGTCCCGACACTATGGGCTGTGCTGCCGCTGTTTTTCATCTGCGCGGCATACACCGGATTAACAGCAAAATTTATGCCATGAAAAAAGTAACAGTCGTTACAGTCAATTAACCCGATCGCTGCGATATAAACAAACGCGAACTGTAAAGAATTTCGACACTACCCCTTTGGCGGCGGGCCGTCAGAACAGAAAAAATGTCGAATTTTCAAGACAGTGTCAAATGCGGACGGAGGAAGGTCCGATCTTGTAAGAAATTCCGACAGTCAGAGAGAAAGAACCCGGGTCCTTCCTAACCGACAGTCCAGGTATGTCCCTTCCGCAACAGCGCGTTGATATCGCCTTTGCCCTGCGAGGAATCCCGCGCCGCCGGCACGGTTCTCATATGGTCGATATAAGAGGATTCCGCCGGGTTGCAGTAAATGACGCCGATCGCGACCGGGAATTCGGGCGGATCCATCGCGACGAGCATTGTCGCAAGTATCCGGTCGGTTTCGTCGTGGACGAGTATATCGTCCATGCCGATGCCGTTCTCGCCGAGCGTGACAACCTCGAGCGCGAGGGAACCGGGTCGGACCCGGAGGCCCTTGTTCCTGTCCGCGCCGAAGATCAGGGGTTCGCCATGCACGACGTCAATCTGATTGTCCGCGGCGATATCGCGCTCGGTAAACCGGTTGAATGTGCCGTCATTGTAGACAATGCAGTTCTGGAAAATTTCGACGAAAGAGGCGCCCCTGTGCTGGTGCGCGCGTTTCAGCACCGTCGGCATGTGTTTCTGCAGCGTATCGATCGAGCGCGCGACGAAGCGGCTGCCGCAACCGAGCGCGAATGACGCCGCAGAAACCGGATTGTCGATGGACCCGGCCGGGGTCGACGGCGACCGCGTTCCCCGCTTTGACGTTGGCGAATACTGGCCCTTTGTCAGGCCATAAATTTCGTTGTTGAAAAGCAGGAACTGTAGGTCGACATCGCGGCGCAGCACATGCAGCAGGTGATTGCCGCCGATTGACAACGAGTCGCCGTCGCCGGAGACAACCCAGATGTCCAGTTCGGGATTGGCGATCTTCAGGCCGGTCGCAATGGCGGGCGCGCGCCCGTGAATGGTATGGAAGCCGTATGTTTCCATGTAGTACGGGAACCGCGCGGCACAGCCGATACCGGAGACGAAGACGGTATTGCGCGGCTCAACGCCCAGTTCCGCCAGTGTCGCGCGGACGGATTTCAAAATCGCGTAATCGCCGCATCCCGGGCACCAGCGAACTTCCTGGTCGGATGTGAAATCCTTCGGCGTCAGGGCTGCCGGTGGTGTTACGACATTCATGATCGGTTCTCCAGTCGGGCGCGAATGGCTTCTTCTATTTCAGCAATCTTGAAGGGCTGACCGGTGACCTTGTTCAGACCTTCCGCCGGAACCAGAAACTCACTGCGCAGAATCGTTACCAGTTGTCCGTTGTTCATTTCCGGCACGAGGATCATGTCGAAACCCTTCAACAGATCGCCGAGATTCCGGGCGAACGGGCAGATATGGCGAAGATGGATATGGGAAACGCTTTCGCCTTCGGCGCGCAGGTTGCTGACGGCGCGGCTGATGGGGCCGAATGTGGACCCCCATCCGACAACCGCGATCCTGCCGGTTTCGTCACCCTGTTCCGGGGCCTGAAGCGGAATGTCGTTGGCAATGCCGGCAATCTTCGCGGCGCGGACATCGGTCATCTTCTGATGATTGGGCGCATCGTACGAAATATGGCCGCTGTCATAGCTTTTCTCGATGCCGCCGACCCGGTGTTCCAGCCCCGGCGTTCCCGGCTTGACCCATACACGGCCCAGCGTTTCGGGATCCCGCAGATATGGATGGAATCCTTCCGGATCTTCGCGGAACTTCGCCGGGAAGGGCGTGTAGCTGTCGAAATCCGGAATCCGCCACGGCTCCGACGCATTGGCGAGATACCCGTCCGTCAGCAGGATGACCGGCGTCATGTATTTGGTCGCCAGCCTTACCGCTTCGATGGCCGTATCGAAACAGTCGCCCGGCGAACGGCATGCCAGCACGGCGACAGGGCTGTCCGCATTGCGACCGTAAACGGCCTGGTAAAGGTCGGATTGTTCGGTTTTCGTCGGCAATCCGGTTGACGGACCGGCGCGTTGCGAGTTGACGACGACAAGCGGCAGCTCGACGCTGATGGCGAGGCCGATGGCTTCCGTCTTCAGGGCGACGCCGGGGCCCGAACTCGACGTGACGCCAAGCGAGCCGCCATAGGAGGCGCCGATGGCCGAACAGGCGGCGGCGATTTCGTCCTCCGCCTGGAACGTCACGACACCGTACTGTTTCATGTTCGCGAGATTATGCAGGACCGACGAGGCCGGCGTGATCGGATAGGAGCAGAACACCATTTCCAGATTCGCCAGATGCGCACCGGCGGTCAGGCCCCAGGCGATGGATTCCGCGCCCGTTACCGTACGGTACAGTCCCGGCGCAATATTCGCCGGCGGGATTGTATAGGCGGTTACTTCCGCCGGCATTTCGGCCGTTTCGCCAAAGGCGTGGCCGGCGTTGAGCGCCGCGATGTTCGCTTCCGCAATTGTCGGCAGCTTCCGGAATTTCGTCGTCAGCCAGTCAACGGTCGGCTTGCGCTTGCGTCCGTACATCCAGTAGATCAGGCCGAGCGCCCACATATTCTTGCAGCGCAACGCTTCCTTGGCGGAAATTCCCAGGTCCTTGACCGACTCGCGGGTCAGGCGGGACATATCGACTTCAAGAATCTTGTATTTCGCCAGGCTGCCGTCGGTCAGCGGATTTGCGCTGTATCCTGCCTTGTCGAGGTTCCGTTGCGAAAAGGACCCGGTGTCGACAATTATCAGGCCGCCAGCATGGACATCCGCGACATTCACTTTCAGCGCGGCCGGATTCATGGCGACCAGCACATCCAGCGTATCGCCCGATGTGCTGATGCCGCCGGCGCCGAAATTGATCTGGAACGCGGAAACGCCGAATGTCGTCCCGACAGGCGCGCGAATTTCTGCGGGAAAATCCGGGAACGTCGCCAGATCATTGCCCGCAAGCGCGGTCGCCAGAGTGAACTGGTTGCCCGTCAGTTGCATGCCGTCGCCAGAATCGCCGGCGAACCGGATAACAACGGACTCCAGGACAGATCGCGAGGCTTCTTCCGCGAATTCTTCTGCCGTTACTGCCATTCGTTTTAGTCCTTTGTCTTCTGTGAGCTCGTGCCGGTCCTTGCCGGCCATTGCCCCTGAAACTAGCGATCCGAATTATCGCAATATACGTGTGAACTGTTTACTGCCCGGACAAGGCCGCAATACGTATCGCAGGCTTGCGCGGGACGCAATAATCCTTCTGAAATACCCCGCTCGAAACCGGCGCGCCCGCAATAAATTGCGGGGGAATTTCCAGGATTAGTTGGCAAGCAAGTTCAGCATATCCTCCGTCGTTACGAATTTCTCGCGCGGCGCCCCTGGCGCAGCATTGGCAACCTCGGCCTCATTTATCAGTTGCCAGTCCTCAAAGGAAACCCAACGGATATTGCGGCTCTTCAGCAGGGCCTCGAATACGGTACGCCCCGGTTTAACACCTTCTCGGAAATCGTGCAAAATCGCTTCGGCGGCGGCAACGCCGTCGGGCTTGTTCGTGCCGATCACGCCGGTCGGTCCCCGTTTGGCCCAGCCGGCCGTGTACAGGCCTTCGGCAATGCGGCCGTCCTTGTTGCGGATCGTGCCGCTTTCCTCATCCACGGGTACTCCCGCGAGGGGCTGAAGCGAATATCCAATCGCCGGGATGACCAGCCCGCACGCAATGTCGAAGAATTCACCGGTCCCTTCGGCGCGGCCGTTCGCGACCCTGGTTTTTTCCAGCCGGATCCCTTCGACGCTTTCGCCGCCCAGGATTTCAACGGGCCTGGCGAAAAACGTAAAATGAACGGCTTTCGGCTTTTCGGGTTGCGGCGCCGCGACAAACTCCTTCAGCGTTTCCAGGTTGCGTTCGCGCAGGCGCCGGTCGCGGTCCGACCAGTCACCCGTTACCGTATCCGGAAGGTCCGACGGGTCGATCACGGCGCGGGCATTTTTGAGATGGCCCATTTCGCGCAATTCGACATTGGTGAACTTGGCTTCTACCGGGCCGCGGCGCCCCACCATATAGACGTCGGTCACCGGCGCGTTCTGTATGGTGTCCGCAACTCCTTTCGGCAAATCGGCTTCCACCATCTCTTCGCGCGTTTTCACCAGCACGCGCGCGATGTCGATGGCGACATTTCCGTTGCCGATCACGACGACGTTTCTGGTTTCGAGGCAGGGATCGAGATCCTTGAAATCGGGATGCCCGTTATACCAGCCGACAAAGGTCGCCGACCCGATAACGCCCTTCTTGTCGTCGCCCGGTATGCCCAGCGTCGCGTCGCCCGGCATGCCCGTCGCCAGGACAATTGCGTCATGGGTATTTCTCAGCTCGTCGATGGAGATATCCCGGTTGAGTTCGACATTGCCATAGTAACGCACGCAGTCCGTCAGGGCCGAGCGCTCATAGGCGCGCGTTACCCGTTTGGTGCTCTGGTGATCCGGCGCGACGCCGCCCCGGATCAGCCCGAACGGCGTCGGCAGCCGTTCGATGATGTCGATCTCCACATCGGCTCCGGATTTTATCAGCGCCTCGGCGACATAAAAGCCGCTCGGCCCCGATCCGACGATGGCAACGCTGATCGGCATTGACTCTGTCTCCCCTGTGCATCACGCCGCCAGCGAATACGCCTGAAAAACACCCGTTCCGTCAAGCTGAGCTGCGTAAAAAAGTCGCAGGCAATGCCCGCCGCCGCGTGTGCCGTCTTGATTGTCCCAAGCAGTCGTTGCGGCGTGACGGGATGCCGCCCTGGCGGAAACCGGGCCTTTTTTCGCCGGCAGCGCCCCGTTTTCCTTGACACCCGGCGGCAGAAACCTTAAGTGCCGTAGCACTCATTGCCATAGAGTGCCAAACCGGACCAGTATTTCACGATATTCGGTCGAATATGTCTGTTGAACGGTAAACTGGAGGAATTTGTATGAAGTTCAGGCCATTGCACGACCGCGTTGTTGTCAAACGGTTGGACAGCGATGCCCGAAGCGCCGGCGGCATCATCATCCCGGACACAGCCCAGGAAAAACCCAGCGAAGGTAAAATTGTCGCTGTCGGCGCCGGGTTTCGGGGCGAAGACGGCAAGGTGATTCCAATGGACGTTAAACCCGGTGACCGGGTTCTTTTCGGCAAGTGGTCCGGCTCGGAAGTGAAGCTGGACGGCGAGGATCTTCTGATCATGAAGGAATCGGACATCATGTGCGTCTTCGAAGGAGACGCCGGGAAAAGCTCGAAAAAGAAAGCCGCTTAAAGGGAGAGTTTAGATATGGCTGTCAAAGATGTGAAATTTTCAACGGACGCCCGCGACAGGATGCTGCGCGGCGTCAATATCCTTGCCGATACGGTCAAGGTAACGCTCGGCCCCAAGGGCCGCAATGTCGTGATCGACAAATCGTTCGGCGCGCCGCGCATTACCAAGGACGGCGTGACTGTCGCGAAGGAAATCGAACTTTCGGACAAGTTCGAAAACATGGGCGCCCAGATGGTGCGCGAAGTCGCGAGCAAGACCAATGACGTCGCCGGCGACGGCACGACAACGGCAACCGTGCTGGCGCAGGCAATCGTTCGCGAAGGCGCGAAGGCCGTTGCGGCCGGCATGAACCCGATGGACCTGAAGCGCGGCGTCGACATGGCCGTGGACGCCGTGACTGCTGAAATCCGGAAACGGGCGAAGAAGGTCAAGACCAGCGAGGAAATTGCGCAGGTCGGTACGATCTCGGCGAATGGCGAGAAGGAAATCGGCGACATGATCGCCCGCGCCATGCAGACCGTCGGCAATGAAGGCGTGATTACCGTCGAGGAAGCCAAGGGCCTGGAAACCGAACTGGACGTTGTCGAAGGCATGCAGTTCGACCGGGGCTACCTGTCGCCTTATTTCATCACCAATCCCGAAAAGATGCTGGCCGAACTGGATAACCCCTACATCCTGGTTCATGAATCCAAGCTGTCCGGTCTGCAGGCGATGCTGCCGGTGCTGGAAGCTGTCGTCCAGTCGGGTCGTCCGCTGCTGATTATCGCCGAAGACGTCGAAGGCGAAGCCCTGGCGACGCTCGTGGTGAACCGCCTGCGCGGCGGCCTCAAGGTCGCGGCTGTCAAGGCGCCGGGCTTCGGCGACCGCCGGAAGGCGATGCTCGAGGATATCGCCGTCCTGACCCAGGCACAGGTCGTTTCCGAGGATCTTGGGATCAAGCTCGAAAACGTGACGCTCGATATGCTGGGCAGCGCGAAGCGGGTCGTCATCACGAAGGACGAGACGACGGTGATCGACGGATCCGGCAAGAAGAAAGATATCGAAGCCCGCTGTGGCCAGATCCGCGGACAGATCGAGGAAACGACGTCGGATTATGACCGCGAAAAGCTGCAGGAACGCCTGGCCAAACTTGCCGGGGGTGTCGCCATCATCAGGGTCGGCGGCGCCTCGGAAGTCGCGGTCAAGGAACGCAAGGATCGCGTCGAAGACGCCATGAATGCGACCCGTGCGGCGGTAGAGGAAGGCGTCGTTGCCGGCGGCGGCGTCGCCCTGCTGCATGCGTCGCGCGCCTTGAAGAATGTTTCGCCGGCGAATGACGACCAGCGCGTCGGCGTGGAAATTGTCCTCCGGGCGCTTTCCACACCGGCCCGGCAGATCGCGGAAAATGCCGGTGAAGAAGGCGCGGTTGTCGTCGGCAAGATCCTCGAATCCAAAAGCGCGACCTTCGGTTACGACGCCCAGAAAGGCAACTATACCGACCTTGTGAAGGCGGGTGTTATCGACCCGGCCAAGGTGGTGCTGACGGCATTGCAGGACGCGGCGTCTGTCGCCGGCCTGCTGATCACCACTGAAGCGATGGTTGCGGAGAAGCCGGAAGACAAGGCTCCCGCGATGCCGGCCGCGCCCGATATGGGCGGCATGGGCGGCATGGGGGGCATGGGCTTCTAACCACTCTCCGCTATATCTGGTTACCGGAAAGCCGCGTCCCGACAGAGCCGCGGCTTTTCTCCTGCCGGCGCCGCCCGCCATCGGGCCCACCGGAAGCCGCGGCTCTAACACTTTAAATTAAAAGCAAATTCACGTGTTAATTGGAATCACCTGCGTGATTCCGATTAATCACGATTTGCTTTAGGTTCAGAGCAGTTCGTCGCGAATGCCGGACAGGCGTCCCAGGATGGCCAGCGCCCGCGTATCGGCTTCGACCGCCGCGACATTCGACTGCGCCAGGTCCTGCGACAGCCTGCCCTGGAACTCGGCGATGAGGTTGAGCGGCTCGCGGAAATCGGCCCGGAAAGTTGTGGTCGGATTACGGGGATCGGGCCGGGAGGTCAGGATGGCGTGATCCCGGTTCGAGATGGCGCCGCCGTCCCGCAGGGTATCGGCGAGTTCCGTTATACCGTCCCTCGTAATACTGCGCGGATCAAACTGCGACGCGGCGAACAGAAAGACGGCCTGCGGGCTGACGGTGACGATATCGTCTGTCGCCGCCGCGCTGCTTTCCGCTGCGGCGGCCGGCGCCGTGATTCCGGCTTGTGCGGGGGGCGGTTCAGTCGCCGCCGCGCGCTCCTGCGAGCCGAAAGACTTTTGGAACGTCGTGAACAATTCTGAAATATTCATGGTGCCGGACTCGAATCGATGTACGCCACAGTGACGTGATGCCGTTACCAAGCAGCAATCATGCCACCAGAAAACTGTTTAAAATCAATCGCGAAAAGACGCGCTGACGCTACAAACTGCAATTCTTTCCGGTCCGGGGCGGCAATAACGGCCATGCGAGCCTTGATATCGCGAATATTGTCCCGGCGTGTCGGATTCATTAATCTCCGCCGTTGGCGGAACAAATCAATATGTGCGCATAATATTTTGTGGCGGCGCAAACTGCGACGAAATCGGGAGATGCGGGATGGCGGATAGCGTCGGCAGCCTGAATGGCTATTTGCTGTGGCAGGCTGCAAATTACTGGCAGCGCCGTATGCGGGAGGTCCTGGCGCCGCACGGCGTGACCCCGGCGCAGTTTCTGCTTCTTTGCGGGCTTCATGAACTGGACGATGCGGCGGGAACGGCAGTCAATCAGGTGGCGCTCGCGCGGCACTGCGGCACGGACCCGATGATGACATCGCAGGTGTTGCGCATTCTGGAAACGGCGGGGCTGCTTCGCCGCTCGATCGACGCCCAAGACAGGCGGGCCGTCGCCGTTGCAATCACCGCGTCTGGCGCGTCGCTGGTCCGCCGCGCCATGGCCGGGGTACGTGACGCGGACGCCCGGTTTCATGCGCCGCTCGCCGCACATGGCGATGCATTCGGCGACGCATTGCAAATGTTGTGCGGCGTAAAACCCAAACGCCGCGTCAGAGCCCAATCCGGCTGAACGTCGCAGCGGCGCGCAAATGGCCGGCCGTTCCCCGCTTCAGAGGCGGGCGTAGCGGGCGCGGGCGCCTCTTTCGATGCCGGCGGCGATTAGCCGGTCGATATTCAGCTGGTGGCGCAGCATCTCGAGCAGCCGCAATTCCTCCTGGCTCGCCGAGCCATCGGCGGCGGCGATTTCGATTGCCAGCGCATAGGCGGTTTCCCGCAGTTCCGTCGGGACGGATCGCAGGATGATGTCGAGGACCGCTTCCATGCCGCTCTCGGCATTCAACATTTCGGCGCAGGACCGCGCCGTCTCGGGCAGCAGGCTGACGTCGTATTCCCGAAACGCCGGCAAATGCCGGACGATTTCGCCGATTGCCGACATTTCCCTGTCTGTCATATTCCTGTCGGCTGCCGACACGATGACCATTGTATAAATTAGCGCGGCTTCACAGCTGATCATGGGGCAGATTCCACTTTCCCTTGAGCACATCAGGATTGAATAGAACCAAAACAGGTTCTATTCAATCACGTGAATCTGATCTATGGTCAGGAAACTGCCCGGCAGGCTCATGATCGCTTAAATCCGATTCTCTGCCTGCCGCGTCAAGGTGCAAATTGCCGCGGCGCCACGCGCCCGTTCTATACTTCAGCCGCACTGCCGGTCAGGAATCGCCGGGTTTCCGTCACGGCTTCGGCCAGACCGACGCGTGAAATTTCAACCCCGGCCGGGAAGGCGCCGCTCAGCCGCGACGGCATCATCGAATCCAGCAGCACAAAAACACCGCTATCGTTGTTGCGGCGAATCAGCCGGCCATAAGCCTGCTTCAGGCGTAACCGGGTGATGCTGTCGTCGTAGGAGCGGGCGCCGAAAAGTTTCCGCCGGGCGCGATGCACAATCGACGGGCGCGGCCAGGGGACCCGGTCGAAAACGATGAGGCGCAGCGCCTGTCCGGGGACATCGACGCCGTCGCGCACGGCATCGGTCCCCAGCAGGCAGGAGTTCTCCTCCGCCCGGAAGATATCGATCAGCGTCGGCAGGTTCAGCGCGTCGATATGCTGCGCGTAGAGCGATATGCCGGTCGCGTCGAGCGGCCCGGCAATGTGCCGGTGAACGGCGCGAAGCCGACCGATTGCGGTAAACAGGCCCAGCGCGCCGCCGCCCGCCGCCATGAACAGCACCCGGTATGCCGCCGCGACCTGCGCCATGTCATCCTTTCTGACATCGGTAACGACAAAAACACGCGTCCGGGTCGGGTAATCGAACGGCGATGGAACAGTCGCGCGAATGGCGGGACTGGCGAGGTGAACCGCACCGGTGCGCGATTCCGCCGAATGCCAGTCCGCATCGATATCGCCCGAACCGTCCGTCAGGGTCGCCGACGTGATCAACGCGCCATGCGCCGGCCGCAGCACGGCTTCCGCGAAGGGTATGGAAGGGTCGGCCCAGTGCCGGTGCATGCCAACATCGATATCCCGTCCGTCGATCCGCTGGACGGAAAACCAGTCGACGAAATCCGGCTGCGCGCCTGTCACCAGCGACGCCAGCATGAAACGCCACGCTTCCACCACGTCCTCGCAGCGGTGTTTCAGGGACCGCGCAACCGCTTCGATCCGGTTCCGGGTTGCGCTATCCAGTTTATCCGCGTCGTCATCGAGCCGCAGCATGAGCTGCTCGCGCAACCGCCGCAGCGGCCGCGCCAGCCGCGCCAGCGCCTCGTTCAGCGCCTCGGCGGCCGCCAGCAACGCGTCGGGCGGTTCTTCGACGCTCGCCTCCAGATCGAACGGGCTGTCCGGGTGCTGTACCCGGGCATAGACGGCCGCTCTCGTGGCGCACAGAAAGTCTTCCGCCGGACCCGATGGCTGCCCGTCCGCACACCGGTTCCGCCAGCCTTCCGACGGTAATGCGGCGGCGGCGTGGATAATCTCCGCCAGCAGCCGTTCGCCGGTATCGTCATTTCCCAGCAACCCCTCGACCCTGCTCTTGAGGCCGCGGGAACGGCTGTTGCGGCGTGTCTCCGCCCCGCGCAGCCAGCGCCGCAGTTCGGCGCCCTCAAGGCCGGTAAGATGGGCTGAAAACGCGCTGTCGGCGGCATCGAACACATGGTGCCCTTCGTCGAAAATAAACCGCGTCGGGCGGTTTCCCTGTTCCGGCATGCCGCGCGCCGCCTGGATCATGACCAGGGCATGGTTGGCGATGACCAGATCCGCGAACCGCGCCTTGCGGATATTGCGTTCGATAAAACACTTTGTGTAATGCGTGCAGGCCGAATAGATGCACTCCCCGCGGCGATCGGTCAGCCCGACAGTTGCGCGCCGTCCGGCGATATCCGGCAGCCAGGCCGGAAAATCGCCGCCGCTGGTGTCGCCGTCGCGGGTCCGCGACGCCCAGCGGGCCATGAGTCCGAGCGCGACTGCGTCGCCGCCGCGGACGCCGACGCCCCTGACTGCTTCCTCGAAATTCAACAGACAGAGATAGTTCTCCCGACCCTTCCGGATAACCACCCGGTTCCGCTTGACGGCGGGATCCGGAAACAGCCGGTCGGTTTCCTGGTCGATCTGCTGCTGCAGGTTACGGGTATAGGTCGAAATCCAGACAGGCGCCTCGTTGCGCGCCGCCCAGAGGCTGGCGGGCGCGATATAGCCCATTGTCTTGCCGACGCCCGTACCCGCCTCCGCAAGCACCACATTCGGTGCATCCGCGTCGTTGCGGGGTATGAAGGCGGGGGCGACGGATGACGCGTAGTCGGACTGGCTCGGGCGCGCCTCCGATCCGTCGCCCAACAATTCCGCCAGCCGGGCCCGGCTCTCCGCCGGTGAAACGGGTAATTCCCCGGGCGGCGGCGGGGGCGCCCGATCCTGCCATTCGGGCAATCGGCGCCAGGCATCGAGGCCGGCGCCGGGAGCACCCGAACTATCGTCCTCGTCCTGACCGAGCGCCGCCAGGATGGCGGGGCCCCAACTCCAGCCGCCACGGGTCATTGCGCGGGCGGTCGCGATGTCATGCCGTTCGGTCAGGCTTTCCGACGCCTGCCGCAACAGGAGGGTCGCGGCATTGCGAACCGTCATTGCCTGCGTCAGGGCGTCGTCCGGCACGGCCATGTCCAGCGCCCCGGCAATACCCGTTGGCGTCGGGACGCAGAACGTGGCGGGACGGACAAATGCGAACAGCTCCAGAATGTCAAAACAGGGGAACACGTCGATATTGAGGCGGCGCGCCGTCGCCGGCGCATGGCACAGGATCGGCCGCTGGCTTTTCCCCAGACGTTTCGACGCCGCCGCCAGCGAAATTTCCTCCAGCTCCCCGTCGGCGGTCAGCCAGACAGCTCTGGAAAGCCCGGCAACAAGGATTGGAGATTCGGGCAGCAGGATTCGCGAAGGACGGGTCATTACCGGCTATCATACCCCTGCCCGACCGCCTTGGCGACGATGCGATACATTGCCGGACGTGAAGGCCGGTTGACGCCCGAACAGCCCGAGACTAGTTTCCGGCACCTTCAAAACGGTGGATATTACGATGCGGGAACTGGCGGAAAAGGCCAAGGCGTGGCCATTTGTCGAGGCGCGACGTGTCCTCAAGCGCGTCGGCGGCGCCGTGCCCGAGAAAGGATACGTCCTTTTCGAAACCGGGTACGGTCCTTCCGGGCTGCCGCATATCGGCACCTTCGGTGAGGTGCTGCGGACCACGATGGTGCGGCGGGCGTTCGAATGCCTGTCGGATATTCCGACACGGCTGTTCGCGTTTTCCGACGATATGGACGGATTGCGCAGCGTGCCGACGAATATTCCCAATGGCGAAAAACTCGCGGAATTCATAGGCCAGCCCCTGACCTCGGTGCCCGACCCCTTCGGAACGCATGACAGTTTCGGCGCCCACAACAACGCCCGTCTTCGCGCGTTTCTCGACGAATACGGCTTTGAGTACGAATTCCTGAGCGCCACCGAATGTTACAGGGCGGGACGTTTCGATGCGTCGCTGCTGAAGGTTCTGGAGTGTTATGAGGCGGTGCAGGCGATCATGCTGCCCTCGCTGCGCGAGGAGCGACGTAAGTCTTACAGCCCCTTCATGCCGGTCTGCGAGGATACCGGCCGGGTATTGCCCGTGCCCGTGGTGAAGACCGATGCCACGGCCGGCACGATCGTCTATCAGCGGGAAGATGGCGCGTTGATCGAAACGCCGGTGACGGGCGGTCGCTGCAAGCTGCAGTGGAAGCCGGACTGGGCGATGCGCTGGCATGCGCTGTCGGTCGATTACGAGATGTCCGGCAAGGACCTGATCGATTCGGTGCGCCTGTCGGGCCGGATCGTGCGTGCGCTGGGCGGCGTCCCGCCGGAAAGCTTCACCTATGAACTGTTCCTGGACGAAAACGGCGAAAAGATTTCCAAGTCCCGCGGCAACGGGCTGACGATCGACGAATGGCTGCAATACGCGCCCCGCGATTCGCTGGCCTATTTCATGTATGGCAAGCCGAATACGGCGAAGCGGTTGTATTTCGACGTCATACCCAGGAACGTCGATGAATACCTGTCGCAAGTGGCGAAATTCGCGACGGAACCGGATGAGGCGAGGCTGCAGAATGCCGTCTGGCATATCCATAACGGGGCGCCGCCGGCGGAAACCGTGCCGCTTTCCTTCGCAATTCTTCTGAACCTGGCGAATGTCTGCAATACCGAGGACAAGGCGGTCCTGTGGGGATTCATTGCCCGTTATGCGCCCGATGCGTCGCCGGAAAAGAACCGTATCCTCGACGACCTCGTGGGGTATGCGATTCGCTATTACCAGGACTTCGTGAAGCCGCAGAAGAAGTACAGGGCGCCCGATGCGCGTGAAAACGCGGCGCTGCATGACCTGATGGAAACGCTGCAGGCCCTGCCGGCAGGTGCGACCGCGGAGGAAATCCAGCACCAGGTTTATGAAGTCGGCAAGCGCCATGAATATGAACCGCTGCGTGCCTGGTTCGGTGCGTTGTACGAAATCCTGTTCGGTCAGGAACAGGGGCCGCGGCTGGGGTCGTTCATCGCGCTGTACGGCGTGCCGGAGACAATCTCGCTGATCCGCAAGGCGCTCGCGGGCGAAGACCTCAGCGTGGCGTAACGGAAAAAACGCTATGCGGTAGGCGGCACCGGTTTCACATTGTTACGCAGTTTTGCCGTTCCGCCAAACGCTTCAAACGCGCGGCATTCGGCCTGATATGCGGCGTCCACCGAATCGGCGTAAGAGAATTTGAACCTGTCCAGGGTCTCGCCGCCAAATATCCTGGACAGGAACCCGCCGCGATATTTTTTACGTGCGGCCTTCAATTCGCGTCTTAGGTCGGAATCCGCGCGGCCGACCACCTTGACGACAAACTTGCCGTTGCTGTTCATGTATCCGAGCGCGTAGTTCCCGATCAGGTTGGCGCTGACTTTGGTATCGATCACCCTGTTGCTCAGCTCGAATGGCCCGTCCATATCCAGTTTGGCCATGTGTGCGCTCCATTTTTTTCCGAACAGAGCGTCCAAAACTGCAGCAGGCGGCTTAATCAACGGTTAACGCGCGAGGCCTCCCTGTTCCCCGGCGAATTGCCAGTATAGATCCCTGGCGCGCGGTGACCGGTCCGGCCTGCATCTCGCGATCCTCGTAGCGGATGTCAGGCGGAACGCGATGCCTGGGTTTTCCGGTCGTGCCACCAAAGGCCCTGGCGCCGTGCGCTGCGCAGGTCGGTGGAAAGCGCGCTCAACCGCGCGCCGAACCGGTGGCTGGTCCGATACCGGCATTGCGCCTGAATCGCCCGCTGCGCATTGCGGGCCATCTGGTCGAAATAGCGGGATTGCGCTGCCGCACGCTGTGCGCGGAAATGCGCCGTGTCGCCCGTGGCGGCGAGATATTCGGCATTGCGGGGTGGCGCGGCGTCGTAGCGCGCGTCAATTGCACAAAGCCGCGCAAGATAATCCGGACAGGTCATGGCGAAGTCCTGGGAAAACGGGAAGATCGTGTTTCCGGCGTGGCGGAGGCCAGTGACGCCGGCCGGCAGGGCCGTGCGCCTACTGGCTGGCCCAGACGATTCTGGCCATCCAGTCGATATCCTCGGCCGCGACGGTAATGTCGTCATGCGCCTTGTTGATCGAATGCAGCTCAATGCGGTTCGCGGTTTGCCGAACCAGTTGTTTGGCGAGAATTTCGCCGGCCTTCGTCCGTACCACGACACGGTCGCCGCGCCGCACGTTCGCCTGCGGCGAGACGACGATCGTGTCGCCGTCGCGGTAGACGGGCTGCATGCTGTCGCCGCTGATTTCCAGTGCATAAGCGTGACTGTCGCCGATATTCGGAAAATCGACTTCATCCCAGCCATTGCCGATCGGATATCCCGCGTCGTCGAAATAGCCCTGCCGCCCGGTCTGCGCATAACCGATGACCGGGATACGATGCACGACACCGCCCTCGACCCCGTCGGACAGCAATGTGACGAATTGTCCCATCGTGCTGTTCGTCGCGGCCAGAATCTTCGAGATGCTTTCCGTGGTCGGCCAGCGGGGCTTGCCGTCGCGGGCGATCCGTTTGCTTTTATTGAACGTCGTTGGGTCAAGACCGGCGCGACGCGCCAGACCGGAAGCCGAGTATCCGTATTCGGCGGCAAGCCTGTCTATGGCTCGCCATACATCTTGATGTCTTAGCATGGGAACACCTTCTTACATGGAAAATTGAAGGAGCGCACTAGGATAATAAATCTAATATATGTTGACATAGGATAAAAGTACCATATATTCAAGCGATAATCCTCCTAAAAGGGAAAATGCTATTCTTAAACACGGAAAGGAATGTGTAATGCGGCATGAAAGATACTGTCCCAGGCCCGTGTCGACGCTGGATGGTACGCCATTTGACTCAGTTGAAGATGCGTGGTTGTGGTCGGTTCAGGCAACGGTCGCGCGATATGACGGCGCCAAAATCGTCGCCGGTCAGGGTGAAACACCGCGTCCCTGCGAACCGGTCGATGTCATGAGCGTGGTATCCCGCATGAACCGGGAACGGCGCCTCAGCAATCGACATGTATCCGTTCTGGTTCGCTATGGCCGGCGCTGCGCAGCGCCGGATTCAAGGCGGCAGCGCGAATTTCAGGACGCCAGACTATGGGACGAGGCGCTCGATTCCATGACGGCGCCCTTGCGGGAACGGGGAATCGTGATATGAAACAGACGATTGATGCCGGACCTGCCGAACCGGAGCGCGCCTATGTCATTTTCAGCGGTCGCGCCGACCTGCCTTGGCTGAGGGTCCTGAAGCCGGGCTTCCGTCACTGCTTTCTCGCAATGCGGCGCAACGGTTGCTGGATCCTTTACGAGCCGCTTTCGGACAGGACGGAGATATCCATTACCCCGGCAAATGACGGCCAGGACATTGCCGGATGGATGCGGCAGATGGGATTTACCGTGTTGCCGGCGGTTGTATCGCGGGAACAACGCAGGCCTGCCCCGTGGGGGCCGTTTACCTGTGTGGAGGCGGTAAAGCGCGTTCTGGGCATCCATCGGCGCTCGATCCTCACGCCATGGCATCTGTGTCGTTTTTTACGAGAACAAAACATGAAAATAATTGACATGGGCGGTGAAATAGGATATACATCCTAGTTATCAACGCCACAGAACCGCTTGTCGCCGCCCCGCGCGTATCACGTGCGGGGCGTTTTCATTCGATCAGATCGTGTTTGGTGAGAATCGCCTCCGGCGATCCAACCAACACCGATGTGAATCAGGCAATCCGTAACGAAGGGAGAATCCGTCATGGGCGGACTATTCAGCGCACCGTCACCACCGCCACCCCCACCACCCCCGCCGCCTCCAGACCTGGAGGGTGAGGCGGCGAAGGACCGAAAGGAACAGCTGGAACGCCAGCGCCGGGGTCGCCTGGGCACGATCGCGACCTCGTTCCGCGGCGTTCTGCAGCCGCATGCGAATGCGGGCCGTCAGAAATCCTTGCTGGGAGAATAACCGGATGGACCAGAATTCGCCGGACGCCATCGCCACCCGGTACCGGCGCGCCAGAACCCGGCGCGATACCTGGGAAAACCTGTGGCGGCAATGTTACGAATACGCGCTGCCGCAACGCGAAGGCGTTCTTGCCGGCGCGGAAACGTCCTCCAGAACCGCTGATCGTCTGTTCGATGCGACAGCCGCGGACGCGGTCGATCAACTGGCCGCCAGTCTTGTCGCCCAGTTGACGCCGCCCTGGTCACGCTGGTTCGGCCTCGCGGGCGGCGGCGACCTCGCCGAAGAGGATCGCAGCGTTCTCGGTGAGCCGCTGGAGCATGTTGCCGCCGTATTGCAGACGCATTTCGACCGTTCGAACTTCAACGTTGAAGTTCACCAGGCATTTCTCGACCTCATTACGGTGGGGACGGCGTCCCTTCTGTTCGAGGAAGCGGCGCCCGGCGAACCGAGCGCATTCCGCTTCATGGCCGTGCCACTGGGCGAACTGGCCTTCGAGGAACGGCTGGACGGCAGACTCGATTCAACATTCCGGCGGACCGAAATGACAGTCGCTGACCTTCGGACCCGGTTCCCGAAGACGATCCTGCCGGTCGATATCGGTAAAGATGATCGCACCGGGAACGAAGCCCGGCACGCCATCGTCGAATCCGTTACCCCGCAGGAAAACGGCGGCTACCTTTACCAGGCAATGCTCGAAGGCGCCGGGGGCTCGTCTGTTCTTCCCGTGCTGCTCTCATCGGGGCGGTTTGCCCGGTCGCCCTTCATCAATTTCCGGTGGCTCAAGGCGCCCGGCGAAATATACGGGCGTTCCCCGGTGATGAAGGCCCTGCCGGATATCAAGACCGCCAACAAGGTTGTCGAGCTGATTCTCAAGAATGCGACCATCGCCGTTTCCGGCATTTGGCAGGCGGATGACGACGGCGTGTTGAACCCGGCTACGGTCAAACTGGTTCCCGGTACGATCATTCCCAAAGCTGTCGGTTCCAAGGGTCTTACGCCGCTGGAGGCGCCCGGCCGGTTCGACGTATCGCAGCTCGTTCTGGAAGACCTGCGCGGCCGGATACGCCACGCCCTCCTGGCCGACCGGCTGGCGCCGCCGGACAGTCCCCGGATGACGGCAACCGAAGTGCTGGAACGATCCGCCGAGATATCCCGGATTCTTGGCGCGACCTATGGCCGGCTGCAATCGGAACTGCTGACGCCGGTCGTGGAACGCGGTCTCGCGATCCTGCGCCGCCGCGGCGAAATCGACGACGTCACGGTGGATGGCCGGAGCGTCGAAATTCAGTATCTGTCACCGCTGGCGCAGAACCAGAAACGGCAGGATGCGCAGGGCGTGCTGCTCTGGCTGGAAGCAATCCAGGCCTTCGGTCCAGAGGCCCTGGGCGTTCTCGATGTCCCGAAAACCGCGCGCTGGATCGCCCGATCGTTCAACCTGCCGGAAACGCTGATCCGGAAGGAGGTCGCTGAAAACCCGCCGGACCGGATAGCCGAATCCCCGCCAGCGGGCGCCTTGCAACAGATAGCGGGAGGCCCGTTCGATGGCTGACCCGGGTTCGGGCTGGCGGTGGTTCGAAAATCCGGAGGGACCATCGGACAACGCCCCGTCATCGGAAATCGAAAAAAGCTTCGCGCGGTGTTTTTCCGGCCCGGATGGCGACAGCGTTCTGGCGCAGCTTCGCGCGATGACAACCGACAGGGTCCTGGGCCCCGACGCAAGCGATTCGGCACTGCGTCACCTGGAAGGGCAACGGCACCTCGTGATCCAGATCGGCGCGATGATCGCGCGGGGCCGGAACCGATTGACATGAAGGAGGACACAATGATGTCAGACGACATATCCCCGGACCAAGGCGATGAGCCCGGCGCGGGCGGCGCCGTGAGCGAGGCCGTGACCCCTGAACCGCCAATCGGGTCCGGATACGCGCGGCCCGATTTCGTACCCGGAAAATTCTGGGATGCCGACACGGGGACCGTCCGGGTCGAAATGCTCGCAAAGTCCTATGCTGAACTCGAACGCCGGTTCTCCGCCCGGATGGACGAAGCGGAAACCGGAGCGGACCATGCCCTGGCTGCCGGGCCGATCGACACGGAATTGCCCGGCCACGGTCTTTACGAAATCGACACGAGCCACGGGCTGTTCGAACCTGCACCGGAACTGGACGATCTGTTGCAGGATGCCGGATTCACCACGGAACAGGCGCAACTCGTCTACGACCTGGCGGCCCATGTCCTGACGCCGGTCATGTCGGCGGCCGCAACCGACCATGACGCTGAATTTGAGGAAACCCGCTTGGCCCGGCATTTCGGCGGCAATGAACGCTGGGCAGAAATGCGCCGGCAGTTGCGCGTCTGGGGCAAGCGCCACCTTCCGACCGATGTGTACGATTCGCTGTCGTCGACCTATGACGGCGTGTTGTCGCTGCATCGCCTGATGCACGCCGAAGAACCCGGTGTGCTGCGCGGCGCCGGCGCGGCGGAACATATCGATGAGGCGTCGTTGCGGCGGATGATCCGTGACCCGCGCTACTGGCGCGACCGCGACGAATCGGTGATTCGCCGGGTCAGCGAAGGATTCAACCGGCTGTATCCCGGCGGTTCCTGAAACCGCCCGTGAACGGCATCCGCGAAACCCGAAATGCGAAGGAGACAGAAATATGTATGATGAAAATGTCGTGCCGCAAATTGCAGCGGCGCTAACGGAAAACCTGACCGCGGACGAACTCCAGGAACTGGATGACGTCATTACGCCCCGCGTCGCGGCGCTGTTCGCAAAGGCGTTCGGCGAGCAGATGTGGGACATCCTCGCGCCGCTGACCGAAGGCGATGAGGCGGCCGCCGGCACTCCCGGCCCCTCGCCGGATTCCGCCGGCGCGGAAACCGAACTGCGCGGCATGATGCGGGATCCCCGCTACTGGCGCGACCGCGACCCCGCGCATGTCGCAAGGGTGGCGGGCGGTTTCCGACAGCTTTATCCCGGAGAGGGCGGCTGATCGCGCCGGATAACGGAAAATGACCGCGCCGGTGTTTTTGACTTGACATAAAGGATTTTATTCCTTATATTACTTTTTATCAACGCCCGAATTGCGCCTCGCGGTTGGTGTGCAGGCCGCCGGCGCGACCCATGGAACCGCTGATTTCCCCCATGGCGGCGCCCGGCTGGATCATTCGGGCGTTGGCGGACCGGCCGGTGCATATTCCACCGGCCGGTCCGCGTGTTTGCGCCCTGTACAACACGCGATCCCGGCAAAACAGTACGAACGATTGAAATTTCGAACCGGATGGATAACCGGATCTGCCGCCGTCCGGCGATCCTGGCCACGCGACCCTGCGGCTTTAATCGCCAGAACGGTCCGTCAGGCCAGGCGCGGGGCATGGCGGAAATCCGGCCCATGCCGATCCCGCGCCTGTGTCCGGCCGCGAAGGGCGTCACGCCCTGACCCGCGATAACCGGACCGGGCGCCCCGCAATCCGTCCAACATATTTATCCAAGGAGAAGGGACACAATGTCGACTTCCGTTGAACTGGCGTTCAGCAAGATGTTCCAGTCCGAGGTCCACGAAGCCTATCAGCGTGTCGGTTCGAAGCTGCGCAACACAATTCGCGGCAAGAACAACGTGAAAGGCTCCTCGACCACCTTCCAGAAGGTGGGAAAGGGCGCGGCCTCGACCAAGGCGCGGCACGGCAAGGTGCCGGTCATGAATGTCGACCACACGCCGATAGAATGCCAGCTCGCCGATTACTATGCCGGCGACTGGGTGGACAAACTCGACGAACTCAAGATGGATATCGACGAGCGCATGGTCGTCGCCAATGCTGGCGCCTATGCGCTGGGCCGCAAGACCGACGAACTGGTCATTACCCAGCTCGATTCGCTGGGCACCGGCCAGGAAGCAAAAGGCGTCGGCACCGGCCTCACCGATTCCGATGGGCTGACCAAGCAGAAGGCGCTGCTCGCCTTCGAAATGCTCGGCGATGCCGATGTGACCGACGATGGCGACCGCTACGCCATCATCGGCTGGAAGCAGTGGAGCGATCTGCTCGATATCGAAGAATTCTCCAATGCCGACTATATCGGCGAGGAGGACCTGCCGTGGAAAGGGACCCAGGCAAAGCGCTGGCTGGGGACGCTCTGGATGCCCCATTCCGGTCTGACCAAGAGTGGCGACCTGCGGTACTGCTACTGGTACCACAAGACCGCAATCGGCCATGCCAGCGGCGCCGACGTCGAATCGGACATCACCTGGCATGGCGATCGCGCGGCGCATTTCGTCAGCAACATGATGAGCCAGGGGGCCTGCCTGATCGATACGACGGGCATCGTCCGCATGCGCTGCAGCGAAGCGTAGAGGGAGAACCCGAAAATGGCCTTCAACTCGAAAAATCTGAGTGTCCTCGCCTATGCCAACGGTTTTACGCTGTGGCATTACACCACCGTCGATACCGCCGCCGTCGTTGACAGCGCCGGTTATTTTAACCCGGCGGAAGGCATGCTGCGCGTCGGCGACATGGTATTGGCGAATGCCGATACCGACGGTACGCCGGCGCACGGCCTGTTCGTCGTCAACGCGAATGACGCCGGCGTGGTCGATGTCGCCGACCTTAGCGCCTTTGGCGCGGTCGACACGGATTAGTGCGAACCACCATCTGATCCAAACAACAAACGGCTTCGACCGTCGCGCCCCGCGGGCAAACTCCGCGGGGCGTTCCTTTTGTCAATCCTTCACGGGAGACTTAACCAATGGCGCTCAGCAGTATCGCCCTGTGCAGCCGTGCATTATTGAAGCTCGGCGCAAGCCCGATTTCCGGCTTCGAGGAAGGGACGGCCGAAAGCCTGATCGCGGGCACGTTATATGCATCCACACGCGATGCAGTGCTATCGGCCTATCCGTGGAGCTTCGCCACGGCGCAGCGTCGCCTGGCGCGCCTGAACGCCACTCCGACGGCGGATTACGATTATGCCTATCAGCTGCCTGGCGATTTCCTGCGGGCGCTGTCGGCGGGGCAATCCGGTCGCGGCCGCGGCGCTATATACCGCATTGCGGAACGCCGCCTTCATACCAACGCCGAAGATGTCGTGCTCACCTATGTCTTCCGGCCCCAGGAATCGGAAACCCCGCCCTATTTCGACCAGGTGCTGATCGCGCGGCTGGCGGCGGAATTCGTTCTGCCCCTGACCGAAAGCACCAGTCGCGCCGACGTTCTGAGCCGCCTGGCCGAAGAGGAGATCCGCCGGGCGCGGCTGGTCGATGCGCAACAGGACGTGCCGCCGCGATTTGAAGACTTCAGCCTGATAGAGGTGCGCAGCGAATGACCCGGCTCCGGACGATCAAGACGAGTTTCACGGCTGGTGAAATATCGACGCGCCTGCTCGGTCGCGGCGATCTGGCGGCCTATGCGAACGGGGCGCGCCGCCTGCGCAATGTGTTCATCCACCCGACCGGCGGCGTAACGCGGCGATCCGGCCTGCTGTTTATCGATCAGGCGGCGGGTCCGGGGCGGCTGGTGGCTTTCGAATTCAATTCCGAACAGGTTTACCTGCTCGTCTTTACCGATATGCGGATGGATGCCTATCGCGACGGCGTCGCCGTCGCCGATGCTGAAACGCCGTGGACCGAAGCGCAGCTCGCGGAAATCGTCTGGACGCAGAGCGCCGACACCCTGCTGGTCTGTCACCCGGACGTGCCGCCGCAAAAAGTCACGCGGACATCGGAAACCGACTGGACGGTGACGCCCTGGGTCTTCTTTCAGGAAGACGACGCCATCCACCAGCCCTACCACAAGTTTTCGGATAACGCGGTGACGCTGGCGGCAAGCGCGACAACCGGCACCGTGACGCTGACGGCGTCCGCCGATCTGTTCGACCCCGGCCATGTCGGCCAACGATTTCGTCTGGCGTTGAAGGAAGTTGAAATTGCGTCGGTCGTCGGCGCCACCGAGGCGACGGCGGTGGTCAAACAGACCCTGACGGGAACCGCCGCGACAAAGGACTGGGATGAACAGGCGTTCTCTCCGGTGCGCGGATGGCCGGTCTCCGTGGCGTTCCACCAGGACCGGATGGTGATCGGCGGCAGCCGTGATCTGCCCAACCGGCTGTGGCTGTCAAAATCGGCCGACCTGTTCAATTTCGACCTGGGCGACGGCGACGACGACGAGGCAATCGAATTCGCTATCCTGTCGGACCAGGTAAACGCCATTCGCGCCGTGTTCTCCGGCCGTCACCTGCAGGTATTCACCTCTGGCGCGGAATGGATGGTGACCGGCGACCCGTTGACGCCGACGAACATCCAGCTGCGCCGACAGACGCGGGTCGGCTCGCCGGTCGACCGATCCATACCGCCCCGCGATGTCGACGGGGCGACGCTTTTCCTGTCCCGCAACGGGCGGGAACTGCGCGAATTCCTGTTTACCGACGTGGAGCAGGCTTACCAGTCGAACGATCTCGCCATTCTGGCGAACCACCTTCTGGTCAGCCCGGTCGATCAGGATTACGACCAGCGCGAACGGCTGATGCATGTCGTCATGGGCGATGGATCGCTTGGCACGGTGACGGTTTTCCGGGCCGAACAGGTAACCGCGTGGACGCTGCAGACAACGGCGGGCGCCTTCCGGTCCGTCGCGGTGGTCGGGGACGACGTCTATGTGCTGGTGGCGCGCGGCAACGGTCATTTCATTGAACGCTTCGATGCGGAACTGCAAACGGATTCGGCCCTGCGCGGCGCCGCCGAAGTACCCACCGCCGAATGGAGCGGTATGGACCATCTCAACGGAGAGGTGGTCACTATCGTCGCCGATGGCATTGTCCGCGCCGACAGGCCGGTCGCCGACGGGGCCATAACGCTCGATCAGCCAGCCGCGACGGTACAGGTCGGACTCGGTTTCATGCATGAGATCGAGCCCCTTCCGGTCGTTGCCGCGTCGCCGCTCGGTCCGGCGCAGGGGACGCCTGTCCGGCTTATCCGGGTGACTTACCGGCTGGAAGGCACAAGCGCCCTTCGGGTCGATACGGGTTCCGGATTTCGGGATGTGCCCTTCAAGCAACTGGGCGCGACGGGTGTGCTCGACTCGCCTATCCAGCCCTATACCGGCGACAAGATTGTGCGCGCCCTGGGCTGGAACCGGTCCGGGACGACGCCCTTGTGGCGAATCGCTCAGGACACGCCACTGCCCTGCACCGTCTTGTCCGTCCACACCGAAATCAAGGTCAATGACTGATGCGGGCGGAAAAACTCTATTCATCGAAGGAGACTAATTCATGGGCGGAACGGAAGCGTTGATCGCCGGTCTGACCTTCCTGCGCACGGCGCAGGAAGCACGAGCCAAGAACAGGGAACTGGCGGCGCAGCAGACGCTGCAGGAACGGAATATGGCGGCGGAGCGAGAAATCGCCGACCGGCGGCACGCGGAAAAACTGCACAAAGACAAGGCAACCCGTCGCGCCCTGTTCGGCGCTGCCGGGACGTCATCGGGCGCCGGTTCGGCCGCAGCCGTTCTCCGTGGTCTTTCGAAACGCTCAGCGCACGATCGATTTGACCGAAATCGCCTGGACACCCTGCAACTGCAGGGGTTGCGGCAGGCAGCGGCCAGTCAACGCCGGAAGAACCTGCTGGCGCCGGCCGACTATCTGTTCGGCCAGGCCATGTACGGTCTTGGGCAGCATGGGCCGGAATGGTTCGGCGAAAAGAAACCAAAGAAATAACCCAAACATGAAGGACAACGATAATGGCTGAACTCATCATCAGCGATGTCCGTCCCCGGGTGCAGTATGTGGCGGACGGGGTGCAGACGGTGTTTCCCTATCCGTTCCCGATCATCGACCAGGCCGATCTGGTCGTCGTTTTCGACGACAACGAAGCAGCCGGCGCGAACAGCGTCACCGGGGTCGGCGCCAGCAGCGGCGGCGACGTCATTTTCGAACTGCCCCCGCCGGCGGATACCAGGGTGACGATCTATCGCGACATGGCCTTCGCCCGCGAAACGGATTTCCAGGAAGCCGGGGATTTCCGGGCCGCCGTCATCAACGAGGAACTGGACCGGATGGCGATGCTGCTGCAGCAGGCGGAGATGCTCGTCGCGGACAGCCTGCACAAGCCGCTGTACGACCTGGAGGCCACGCTTACCCTGCCGAGCGCTTCGGACCGGGCGGGCAGGGTCCTGGCCTTCGACGAAACGGGGTTGCCGACCGTCGGCAGCGCGTCATCGGAGGCCGCGAGTCTCGCCGCCGGCAGCGCGTCCGAGGCTGCGGCCAGCGCCGATTCGGCATTGGCCAGCCTGGCCGCGATCCAGCAGCAGGTAAACTATGCGATCAACACGGCTGTTCCGGTGCAGTCGCTTTCCGGCGACGGCGCGACAACCGTATTCCTGCTGGACCGGTCGGTGCTGGACAGCACATCGGTCGCGGTCACGATTGACGGCATCAAGCAGCATACGAACAGCTATGCGGCATCCGGCATGACGCTGACATTTTCCGGGGCGCCGCCGCCGGGAAGCGGCAATATCGAAGTGACATTCATCGGGTTTGTCGGCCTGATCTCGGACATTGCCGAAATTCCCGATGACGGGTTGTCCGGCGCCATGATCAGCGGCGGCACGATGGATGGCGTCTCGGTCGACGGTCTGAACGGCGGCCCCCTTGCCGGTTTTCGCAACCGGATCATGAATGGCGATTTCCGGATCGCCCAGCGCGGGACAAGCTTTCCGACGCCGCCGACAGACCCGAGCGAGACCCTGGACCGCTGGGGAACAGGATACCTGTCGCCGTCCGGCATCGCCCTGACGATCAGCCGGGAAGCCTTCGCACCCGGCCAGACGGATGTCCCGGGTGAGCCGGAATTCCATTACCGCTGGAACCAGACCACGGCCGGAACGGCAACAGAACTCTTCCTGTTTCAACGTATCGAGGACGTCCGGACCCTCGCGGCGCAGACATGCACCCTGAGTTTCTGGGCGAGGGCGGATGCGCCGCGGACAGTCACGCCACGCTGGCGGCAGGATTTCGGATCCGGCGGTTCGGGCGATGTAACGGCAACCCTGCCGGCCTGCAACCTGACGTCGGGCTGGCAGAAATTCACCCGCAGCTTCGCGCCCGCCGGCATTGCCGGAAAGACGCTTGGCGCCGGGCATTTCCTGGCAATTGAACTGATGCTGCCCACCGGAACGACAATGACGGTCGACCTGGCGCAGGTCCAGCTCGAACCCGGCAGCGTCGCGACGCCCTTCGAATGGCGCCCGGCGCCGGTGGAACTGGCAATGTGCCAACGGTATTACGCCCGGTTGTCCAACGCCGCCAGCGCCTGGGCTATCTCCGCGACGGATGTCGCGACGATGGTCCTGTTTCCGGTGCCGATGCGCGCCGTACCGACCGTCTTCCTGCTGGATACCACGCCGAACTTCAACGACTTCAATGTCGGCGGCACCAGCGGCGGCAGTTCGGTTACGGCGATATACGGGTTCACGGAAAAGGGCGGCATCATGCGGCTGGACGGGTTTTCCACCCTGGTGACGTCCCGGCCGGGCATGTGGAACCAGACGTCGCCGATCTGGTCCTTTGACGCGGAGTTATGAACATGAAAATTGAATCGGTACGGAACCGCGCCGAAGGCGGCTTCATCGTCAACGGGACAATGGTGATCCCGGCGGACCCTGCGAACCGCCACTTCAGAACGGTCCGGGCCTGGATCGCGGCCGGTAACATCCCGGCGGTTGCCGCGCCGCCCTTGCCGCCCGAACCGGGCGACAGGGAGGTCGTGATTCAGGCGCTTGAAAACCGGGCGAATATTTCCGCCGCCGAGCGCGCCGCCGCCCGCGCGGCCATCATCAACAGGCGAGGTAGCCGATCATGACGTTGACAAAACCGGACAGGGATATTCTTGCGATGGCGCCAGGGCAGCAGGCCGGCCCGGTGCTGACCATTGCATCGGGCGCGATCGCGCTGAGCGAAAACACCCACGCGGTCGATACGGAAGGGGCGGCGGCCGGCGACGACCTGGATACAATCCACGCCGGATCCGTTCCGGATGGCGGGCTGGTGCTGATCCACACGGCGCATGATACGCGGACCGTTGTCGTAAGGCATGGCACGGGTAATATCACGACCCTCCATGGCGACGACATTACCCTCGACTCATCGAACCACACGGTTCTGCTGCGCCGGGCGGGCGCCGGCTGGCACGTCATATCGCCGCGCACCACCAGGCGGCCGGCCGGCACAACCGAGCTGATCGAGGAAAAAACCGCGTCAGATGACGCCACGCTGGACTTCGTCACCGGTATCGATGCGACCTATGACGAATATATCCTGACGGGATTCCTGCAGCCGGCGACGGATGATGTGCAACTCGGCCTGCAATTCTCGGATGACGGTGGCGCGACGTTCGAAACGGGGTATCAATTTTTTGGACATTATGGATTCCAGAGTGGTAGTCAATCGACAACATTCGGTAGTGGCGTAAATCAAATTTTGATTGGCAACAATACTGCAGCAGGTAAGGTAGGGAATGATGAAAACGAGGGGCTATGGTTTACTGTACGTATAATCAATACCCAGAACTCATCCCTGAATAAAGTAGTGCGTGGAGAATGCACTTATATCCGCGCCGACGGCGGAATGGCGACGGGAGAAATCGGCGCTCAGTTCAATACTGGATCAATAATAAATGGTTTTCGGTTATCTTTCGTCAGTGGAAATGTTGCTAGCGGTACGGTACGGTTATTGGGTGTAGTTTAGGTGGTGCGACTAATTTATTGAGCTTGAGTCATGACTTGGTTAAGAATTTTAACAATATACCTATTATTACCCTTTATTGCCGTGGCGGTTGCCGCGCCGTTTATCTATCAGGAAATTGAACTTGAGAGAATATCACAACGTGTCTTCCATGATACTCGAGCCAAGTCAAAAGTAGATTGTGGAAAAGATATAAATACCGCCGTAATTTTGGTTTTTGGCCAATCTAATTCAACGAACGAAGGAGAAGGTCGATACAAAGCTAATAGTAATGTATTAAACTTTAATTATATCGACGGGAATTGCTATTTAGCGCACGACCCTCTATTGGGCACGTCTGGTATTGGGGGCAGTTTTCTGTCACGACTTGGTGATAGTTTAGTTGCACGTGGAAAATTCAAACGCGTTATTCTAGTTCCATTGAGTGTTGGAGCATCTTACATTAGGGATTGGGCTCCGAAAGGGAATCTACATGAAAGGTTATATGTTGTAGCAGAGAATCTACGACAGAAAGCGTTATCAGTTAGTCATGTTCTCTTTCACCTTGGCGAGGCAGATGCGGGCGCAGGAACTGCACCAGAAGAATATAGGCGTCAGTTTCATGCAATCGTTACGAATCTGCGACAATTAAAATTCCGCGCGCCAATTTACGTTGCAATTGCAACCCGTTGTGGAGGTCCTTCCAATGAAGACATTCGTGCTATCCAGATGTCGGTTTCCGACCCTTTTCTAGGAATTTACCCTGGCCCAGATACGGATAAAATCGGCATGGATATGCGATTCGATGGCTGCCATATGAATGCGGCCGGTCTGGATCGTCATGCCGAGATGTGGTTCGAGGCAATTACCGTTAGACAAGCGGAATGATTGCCAATTTTGAGGAATGGTACCAGGAACTAATACGATCGGTCGGCATCTGACCCCATAATTGTAAACCTGCCACCGTGATCTGTTAGCCGCCTCAGGGCGGTTTTTTTTATGTCTATCGTGAGGGAAAGATGAAATTTGGCAGTGACTGCGCCCTGAAGGAATCGTTGTCCGAAGCGCTTCGTCTGGCGGTTTCGGATTATGCCGCTTTTGCCGCCACGCCCGTTCCGGCGAAGGCCGACGATAACGGCGCCGGCATCGCCATCGACGCCCGGGACCTCGCCGCCCGGCATGCGGCGGGGAAGACGATGGTCGGACATATCGCGGCGCTGGCGAAACTCGTGCACTGGTGGTCGGCGGCGGGTGCGGATACGCCGGCGGATGGCGGCGGCGCGGGGCCGGACATGATGGCGGCTGCCCGCGACGCCGTTTCCCGCTATGCCGCCGATGAAGAGTGACAACGCGCCGACGGTGAATTCCGCCGCCGCGCGCGAAACGCCGTTTCCCGAATTCGTCTGGCTGTGGAACCGGACCCAGGGAGAGGATACGCCCGCCCTGCATATCCGCATGGCCCGCTGGCTGGAGGCGCGCTGGCGCGGCGGTGACCGGCGCCTGCTGATGCTGGCGTTCCGGTCCAGCGGCAAGTCCACGATGCTGGGCCTGTTCTGCGTCTGGCTGCTGCTGGTAAGGCCCGACCTGCGCATTCTCGTGCTGGGGGCGGAACTCGACCTGGCGAAAAAGCTGGTCCGCAATGTGAAGCGGATCATCGAACGCCATGAACTGGCGTGGCACCTGCGCCCGGCCCGGGCGGATCAGTGGGGCGCCGGGCAGTTTACGGTCAACCGCCCGTCGGAACTGCGCGATCCGTCCATGCTGGCGCGCGGCATCGGCGCGAACGTCACCGGCAGCCGCGCCGATTTCGTGATCTGCGACGATGTCGAGGTGCCGAATACCAGCGACACGGCGCCCAAGCGGGCCGACCTGCGGGCGCGGCTGTCGGAAATCGACTATATCCTGATGCCGGGCGGATTCCAGCTCTATGCCGGCACGCCGCACAGTTACTACACGATTTATGCCGATGCGGCGCGGGCCGAAGCGGGCGAAACCGCGCCGTTCCTGGACGGGTTCACGCGGCTGGCGCTGCCGGTCCGCGATTCCGATGGCCGCAGCCTCTGGCCCGAACGGTTCGATGCGGACCATATCGCGGCGCTGCAGCGCCGGCACGGGCCGAACAAGTTCGCCAGCCAGATGATGCTGCAGCCGGTGAATATCGCGGCGGGGCGGCTCGACCCCGACCGCATCCGCCCCTATGACGCGGATCTGGAATACGCGGAACGCAACCGGATCGCGACCCTGACGCTGGACGGGCGACGCCTGGTATCCGCCAGCTGCTGGTGGGATCCTGCCTATGGCGCGCCGGGAAAGGGCGACGGCAGCGTGATTGCCGTGGTGTTCACCGATGCCGAAGGCGGATACTGGCTGCACCGGGTTCAGTACCTGACCGTCGATCCCGACGTGGAGGACAATGAGGCGATCCAGCAATGCCGGCAGGTCGCGGCGTTCGCGGGCCGCTACCATGTGCCGTCGGTCCAGGTTGAATCCAATGGCGTCGGCAAATTCCTGCCCGGCCTGCTGCGCCAGGAAATGACGGCGACCGGAATCGGATGCGCGGTGCTGCCCGTGACGAACCACATCCCCAAGGAACGGCGAATCCTGGAAGGATTCGATGCCGTCCTGGCGGCGGGCGGCCTGCACGCCCACCGGTCGGTGTGGGATACGTCCTTCATCACTGAAATGCGCGAATGGCGGCCGGGCGGCGAATACCGGGGACCGGATGACGGGCTGGACGCGGTGAGCGGCTGCCTGTCGTCGGAGCCGGTTCGGCTGCCCCGTTTGCCCGCGGTGAACCGCCCGTCCTGGCGCGGCCATCCGGGCGTTATCGCAGCCGAGACGGCTTTCGACGTCTGAATATCGACACAGCAAGGAGACAGAGAATGCGAAACGCGATCATGGCGGCAATCGCCGTCGCGGCGGCCGGCATGGCCCTGCCGGGACCGGCGGCCGGTCGGGCATTGTGCGGCGACCGGGACGGATTCGTTGCCGGGCTGGAACGGCAGTTTGGCGAACACCGCAGCATCGAGGCGGTGACGTCGGCCGGCGCGCTGATGGAAATCTTCGTATCCGGTTCCGGAAGCTGGACGATCCTGGTGACGCTTCCGGGCGGCCCGGCCTGCCTCGTCGCTTCCGGCACGGGGTGGCAGCCGGTTCGCATCCCCGGAAGGGACGCCTGACGGATAGCCGATACCGGAAACCCGAATTCGCAAGGCACCACGCCGCCTCCGGGCGGCTTTTTCATGTTCACAACGCGCCGGTCCGGCGCGCCTGACAGGGAGTACCCATCCATGGCGAACGCCTGGAATATCGATCTCATCAACTGGATAAGCGCCGTCGAACTGCCCGTCCTGGGCGGCATGTTCTGGTTCCTCTGGCGGACGCGCCGCGAAAGCGACGCAGCCCTGACGGCGCACCAGCACCATACCGACCAGACCGTGTCGCAGCTGCGGGATAATGTCGCCGCCTACAAGCTGGACGTCGCCCGGAGCTACGCTTCGATCGACTGCCTGAAGGATGTCGAGCGCCGCCTGACCCTCCATCTGCAGCGCATCGAAGCCAAGCTCGACCGGCAAACCGCCCCGCCGGGAGAACGGGTATGACGGCGGCGGCAGCGGCCGTGCCGGACGTCCATGCCCCGGCCCAAGCCCATTCCCATGCCCATACCCATGCCGTGGATCTTCTGGCCCGGACCATATGGGGCGAGGCCAGGGGCGAATCCGTGCGCGGACAGGAAGCGGTCGCGGCCGTGGTCATGAACCGCCTTGCGCGGTCCCGTGCGAAGGGCGGGTACTGGTGGGGCGACAGCGTCGCGGAAATATGCCTGAAACCGCGGCAGTTCAGCTGCTGGAACAGCACCGACGCCAACTGGCCGAAGCTGCTCCTCGTCGTGCCGCCGGATCCCGGTTTCGAATGCTGCCTGCGGATCGCGCGCCGCGCGGTCGCTGGATCGCTGGGCGACTGCACCGGGCAGGCGACGCATTACCACGCCAACCACGTTTCGCCGCGCTGGGCGGCGGGCCATGCGCCGTCGGCCTGGGTCGGCCGCCACCTGTTCTATAACGACATCCTGTGACATCGGGACGGATTTTTCCCTGTTGCGCCATATCGGCGCTTGCGTTCGCGGGTGCCATCGCCGAATCTCCGCCGCGAACGATCGGGCGGGGCAACTGACGGATGAGTATTGCCGGACTGGCTTTTTCGCTGCTCCGCGGCCTTGACCCGGAGCGGGCGCATCGCCTCGCGGTCTGGGCGCTGCGGCAGGGCCTCGGACCCCGGCAGGTTGGTGCGGATGACCCGATCCTGGCGACGCGGCTCTGGGGCCTGGAATTCCCAAACCCGATAGGTCTCGCGGCCGGGTTCGACAAGGACGCGGAAGCCTGTCGCGGCGCGCTGCGCATGGGGTTCGGGTTCGTCGAAATCGGGACGGTGACCCCGAAGCCGCAGCCCGGCAATGACCGGCCGCGCGTTTTCCGTCTGCCGAAAGACGGTGCGGTCATCAACCGCTACGGATTCAACAGCAAGGGTATCGCCGCCGCGGCGGAACGGCTGGCGGCGCGCGGGGCGGGGATCGTCGGCGCCAATATCGGCCGCAACAGGGAAAGCGCGGATGCGCTGGCGGATTACGCGGCGGCGGCCTGCCGGCTGGCGCCGGTTTCCGATTACCTGGTGATCAATGTTTCGTCGCCCAATACGCCCGGGCTGCGCGCCCTGCAGGACCGCGCCCAGCTGCTGCAGCTTGTTTCGATGGTGCGTGTCGCCGCGACCGAAGGCTCTGGCGGCGAAACGCGGCCGTTACTGGTGAAGATCGCCCCCGACCTCACGGCTGACGACAAGCGGGATATCGCCGCTGTCGCGATGGAATCGCATGTCGACGGCCTGATCATTTCCAACACGACCATCGAACGCCCGGCTTCCCTGAAAAGCCGGCGCCGGGCCGAAGCGGGCGGCCTCAGCGGCGCGCCGCTGTTTGCCCCCTCTACCGCGCTGCTGGCGGAAATGTACCGGCTGACGGGCGGCGCGATTCCCCTGATCGGCGCGGGCGGCGTGGCGGATGGCGCCGGCGCCTACGCCAAGATTCGCGCCGGGGCGTCGCTCGTGCAGGTCTATACCGCGCTGGCGCTTCGCGGGCCGGACATCCTGCCCGGGATCAAGCGGGAACTCGCCGGATTGCTGCGCGATGGCGGCTTTGATTCCGTGACGCAGGCCGTTGGCGCAGACCACCGGTAGTAGGCCTGAGGCTTGCTCATATCACCATCTGGGCGTAGGTTTGCCGTGCCGCCGTTCTTCAGGACGCGCGTGACGGAAAGGCAGATATGTGTCTATCGCGGTGCATCTTGTTTTAGCAGTGCTATATGCGGTGGCGGCCGCGCTGGTTGCCTTCGGGTTGCCGCGTTTCGTGCCGGGGCTGGCGCCGTGGACGGCGGCGGCCTTCGGCCTCGCCGTGTTCGTGTGCTGCGGCCTGCTGCACGAAATCATGTCCCGCCGGCACAGTTACCGGCGGCTGGTGCGGCGCCTGAACCTGCTGCGCAAGGCGTATAACCAGAACAAGGACGACCTGTCGCGGGCGCGCGACGAGGTGCGCCGGATCTACGAGGCGCTGGAGCGCGCCGGGCATATGGGGCCGGATGCCGACGGCGTCGGGATTCGCGAGGTCGCGGCGGAGGTGAAGGTGCTGCATTCGCTGGTCGAACAGCTCTACTCCGACCAGGGGTCGGATGCCGCGGTGCGCGAACGTATCCTTTCCGTCGATGCGCCGCCGGAAGAACGCTCCGCGGCGGCGGTGCACCTCGCCAGCGTCACGGCGCAGAAATTCCGGGCCGTCAACGCCCTCGACGAAGGCGCCGTGATCGACATCGTCCGCGACGGGCTGCGCCAGGACCGCATCGACCTTTACCTGCAGCCGATTGTCAGCCTGCCGCAACGCAAGCGGCGCTATTATGAATGCTTCAGCCGCATCCGGGCGGCGGACGGCACGATGATCCTGCCGGAACAGTATATCGCTATCGCCAGGCAGAACGACCTGATAACGGCAATCGACAACATGCTCCTGTTCCGCTGCGTTCAGCTGTTGCGCAAGACGCAGCGGCAGAATTATTCGACGGCGTTCTTCTGCAATGTGTCGCCCCACACGATCGCCGACCGGTCCTTCTTTCCCGAATTCATCGAATACCTGGAGAATTGCCCGGACCTGGCGCCCTGTCTCGTGCTGGAGCTTTCCCAGCGGGATATTGGCGAATTGACGGACGAGGCCGCCGGCGACCTGCGGCGGCTGGCGAACGCCGGCTACCGCCTGTCCATGGATCAGGTCACGGAACTCGACTTCAACCTGGGCAGCCTTGCCCGGCAGGGCGTCCAGTTCATCAAGATAGAAGGGAAGAAGCTGCTGAACATCGCGCAGGAGCGGATGGCGCTGGGCGGCGTCCGGGTACTGAAGCAGACCATGGACGAAGCCGGCATCGACCTGATTGCCGAGAAAGTCGAAAGCGAACCGGAATTGGTGGAATTGCTCGAATTCAGTATTGATTTCGGGCAGGGCTACCTGTTTGGTGAGCCGCGGCTCAGCAAGGATCCGCCACCCGCTTTCGTCGAGGACGCACAGATCAGCGCATGAGTATCGGACATCTTGAAGGTCTGGCGGCGGTCGCGAACCGCTACGCCCTGTTTCTGATCGACCAGTGGGGCGTGCTCCACAATGGCGAATCGCTGCATGACGGCGCGGTGGAAACGCTGCGCGAATTGCGCGCCAGGGGCAAGAAGATCGTCATCCTGTCCAATTCGGCCAAGCGCCTGTCCGTCAGTACGCGCCGCATGGCGGAAATGGGGATCGCCCCGGACTGCTACGATCACTGCGTGACCTCCGGCGAGGAGGTCTGGCAGGCGCTGAACGCGCGCAACGAACCCTTTTACCGGGACCTCGGCCGGAAATGCGTTGTCTTCACATGGGATGACGACCGCGACATCATGCAGGGTCTGGGCCTGACCGAGGTGGACAGCATCGCGGAGGCGGATTTCATCCTGAATGCGGGTACGCGGACAGGGACCGCGGATATGAGCGATTACGACCCCTATCTGATCGAAGCGGCGGCGCACGACCTGCCGATGGTCTGCGCCAACCCCGATTTCGTCAGCGTCGCTCCCGATGGCAGCTTTTCGATCTGTCCGGGGACAACCGCGCGCCGCTACCTTGAACTGGGCGGCCGGGTCGATTACCGGGGCAAGCCCTATGCGCCGGTCTATCAGCGGTGTTTCGCCCTTGAACCGGATGCGCGGCCGGCCCTCGCCATCGGCGATTCGCTCTATCACGATATCGGCGGCGCCAACCGCGCCGGCATCGATTCGCTGCTGATTGCCGGCGGCATTCACGGCAAGGTCCTCGGACTCGTCGACGGCGGTTCGGTCGATCCGGAAAAACTCCGCGCGGTCTGCGAACTCGAAGGCCAGACCCCCAGCTACGTCATGCCGCGCTTCTGCTGGTAGCGTTTTTCGCCGCCCGTGCGGTACCTGACTGCCCGGGCTACGGTCTTTTTAATGCAAGGGGCGGCGGCGGAACGCTCTCCGCCCGGAACCGTTATTGGACACTTAACCCGTATCGCCGATATAAGTCGGGAAACCGGAATGGATTGGTGGCGGAACCATGGCTGATTTTCCGAAGAAGACGCTGGATGAATGGCGGGCAGCGGCGGAACGCGAGTTGCGCGGCGGCAACCCCGACGACCTGACCTGGCGGACGCTCGAGGGAATCGAGGTCAAGCCGCTCTACACGGCCGCCGACCTTGAATTGCTGGGAGACCTTGATTCCCTGCCCGGGCTGGCGCCCTTCCTGCGCGGTCCGCGCGCCACGATGTATGCGGCGCGGCCCTGGACGGTCCGCCAGTATTCCGGGTTTTCGACGGCGGAGGAATCCAACGCCTATTACCGGCGAAATCTGGAGGCCGGGCAGAAAGGCCTGTCCATCGCCTTCGACCTCGCCACCCATCGCGGCTATGACAGCGACCACCCCCGCGTGATCGGCGATGTCGGCAAGGCCGGGGTCGCCATCGATTCGGTCGAGGATATGAAAATCCTGTTCGACGGTATCCCGCTCGACCGGATGTCGGTTTCCATGACCATGAACGGCGCGGTGCTGCCGGTGCTGGCCAGCTTTATCGTCGCCGGCGAGGAACAGGGCGTCCCCCTGGAAAAACTCAGCGGCACCATCCAGAACGACGTGCTGAAGGAATTCATGGTCCGCAACACCTATATCTACCCGCCCGAACCCTCGATGCGGATCGTCGCCGACATTATCGAATACACGGCGCAGAACATGCCGCGCTTCAATTCGATCTCGATTTCCGGCTATCACATGCAGGAAGCAGGCGCGACCTGCGTGCAGGAACTCGCCTACACCATTGCCGACGGCATCGAATATGTCCGCGTCGCGCTGTCGAAGGGGCTGGACGTGGACGCCTTTGCGCCGCGGCTGTCCTTCTTTTTCTGCATCGGCATGAATTTCTTCATGGAAATCGCCAAGCTACGGGCCGCGCGCGTGCTCTGGGCGACCCTGATGCAGGACCTGTTCCAGCCGAAGGACGAGAAATCCCTGATGCTGCGCACCCATTGCCAGACATCGGGCGTGTCGCTGACGGCGCAGGATCCCTACAACAACATCATCCGCACCACCGTCGAGGCGATGGCGGCCGGCCTGGGCGGCACCCAGTCGCTGCACACCAACGCGTTCGACGAGGCGCTGGCCCTGCCGAGCGAGTTTTCCTCGCGGATCGCCCGGAATACCCAGCTCGTGCTGCAGGAGGAAACCGGCATCACGAAGGTGATCGATCCGCTGGCCGGCAGTTACTATGTGGAAAGCCTCACCGCGAGCCTGATCGAAGAGGCCCGCCGGATCATCGACGAGGTCGAGGAACTGGGCGGCATGACCAAGGCTGTGGTCGCGGGCGTCCCGAAACTGCGGATCGAGGAATCGGCGGCGCGCCGTCAGGCCCGAATCGACCGTGGCGAGGAAGTCATCGTCGGCGTCAACAGGTACCGGGCGGCGGCGCAGGACGAGGTCGAAATCCTGAACATCGACAATACGGCGGTGCGCGAGGCGCAGATTCGCCGCCTGAAGACGGTGCGCGAAACCCGCGACGAGGCCCGCTGCCAGGAAACGCTCCAGGCGCTCGGCGATGCGGCGGCCGCCGGGACGGGCAACCTGCTGGCGCTATCGGTCGATGCGGCGCGCGCCCGCGCCACGGTCGGCGAGATATCGGATGCGCTGGAAAAAACGTTCACCCGCCATCGCGCCGAAATCAGGGCTATTTCCGGCGTGTATGGCGCCGCATACGACCACGATGCCGCCTTCGCCGAAATCCGGACGGCAGTCGAAGGCTTCGCCGCCGAGGAAGGCCGCCGGCCGCGCATGCTGGTGGTCAAGCTGGGCCAGGACGGCCATGACCGTGGCGCGAAGATCATCGCCACCGCCTTTGCCGATATCGGGTTCGACGTGGATATCGGCCCCCTGTTCCAGACGCCCGACGAAGCGGCGCGGCAGGCGGTCGAAAACGACGTGCATATCATCGGCGTGTCGTCGCAGGCGGCGGGGCACCGGACGCTGGTGCCGGCCCTGATTGACGGGCTGAAGGAACTGGGCGCGGAGGATATCCTCGTGGTCTGCGGCGGGGTGATCCCGCCGAAGGACTACGACGAGTTGAAGGCACTGGGCGTCGCCGCGATCTACGGTCCCGGCACGAACATCCCCGTCGCCGCGCGCGAGATCATCCAGCTCATCCGCCGGCGCCGCGAAGCGGCCTGAATTCGCGAGACGCAGGGGCGGTATCGAGATGCGTTTATCTTTTTTCTGAATAAGCGTAGGTTTACGGCATGCCGGCCAACGTCACCGAACTGCCCCGTTCCGGGCGCCATGTGCAGACCGCTCCGGGCGAGGATTTCGCCGTTGTCGCGGCGCGCGCCGCGCGGTATTCGCGGCGGTTGTTCGGCGCGGGCGCGGCGGTCTCCGGGCTCTGGCTCGGCCTGTCCGCCTGGTATGTGCAGTCGTATCTCGGCTGGGCCTTCCTGGGCGCGATGCTGCCGCATGAGCTGGCGGCGCTGATCGCCGGGGTTTCCGTCCCGCTGGCCTTTCTGTGGCTCGTGCTGGTCTTCGTGCGGCCGAACCTGGAGCTGCGGCACCACACCGAAACACTGCGCCGGCAGCTCGCCCTGCTGACCTACCCGGCGGAAGACGCGGATTCCCGCATCAGGACCGTGGCGGACCTGCTGCGGGAGCAGACGGAGGCGCTGAACCGCGCCAGCGACCGCGCGGCGATCCAGTTGAGCGAGGTCGCCGATGTAATGGCGCGGAACACCGGCGCGCTGAACGACGCGACGGATCATGCCGCCAGCGAGGTCACGGAGCTTCGCAGCATCCTGTCGGAACAGGCCAGCGCCCTGTCGATGCTGGCCGACCGGTTCGAATCGCAGCAGACGGCGGTGCGCGAAATTACCGACCGGCAGACGGTGGAGCTTTCGACCGTCCATCGCCGTTCGGTGGAAAAGTCCGAAGAGATCGCCAGGACGCTGCGCGACATGGCGGGACAGCTGGATAACGCATCCGACCGCGCCGCCGACAAGGTCAAGGATATGGGCGCGCTGTTCCGCGAATATACCGAGACGATGTCCCATGCCGCGGAAACGGCGGCGTCGCGCTCCACCGCCATCGGCGAAACGCTGGGCAAGGGCGCTTCGGACCTCAATGCGGCGGGCGAACTGGCTGCGGCCAGGGCGCACGACATTTCCGTCGAACTGCGACAGCAGACGGCGCGGGTGACGGAACGCCTGAAGGAGTCCTTCGATATCCAGGCCCATGCGCTCACCAATGTGGCGGCCCGCACCGGGGAGGAAATCGACCGGCTGGGCAATGCGCTCAGCCGCCACGGCAGCGCCCTGCAGGCGACCCTGCAAACGGCGCTGGGCAAGCATGAATCGGCGGTGGACGAAATGATTAACGTGTCGACCGCGCGTGTCGACAAGCTTGGCATCAGCCTGCGCGAGGCGACGAACACGATCCTGTCGCGCATCGACGAGGGGTTGTCGCGCCGGTCCGACGACCTGTCGACCATGATCGAGCGCATGATGACGGATGCCAATGAACTGATGGCGGCCATGCACCAGCAGGTGAACGATATCACCCAGACGGCGGACCGCGCGTCCACGCATACCGAGAGCATTCGCGAATCGCTGGCCGCGCAGGGCGCGGAACTGGCGGAGGTCGCGACGAGCCTGGCCAGTCAGGCCAACGCGGTCGATAACGCATCGGTGCGCCAGGGCCAGCAATTGACCCGCGCGGGCGAACTGGCGGCGCAGAAGGTCGGCGCCATGGGCGAGGCGCTGCGCGCCCAGGCCAGCGAGGTTTCCAAGGCTTCCGACCTCGCGGCCATCCGGGCGGATGCGGTTCGCGAAGCGCTGGAGCGCCAGGTCGGCGCCCTGACGTCGATGTCGGAGCGGGCGTCGGAACAGGCCCAGCAGATCGAAACCATGCTCGGCGCGCGGACCGAGGAAATGCGCGCCGTATTGCGCGACGGCAGCCGGAAGGTCGGCGAAGCCTTCGAACCGGCCGCGACCCATGCGCAGAATATCCGCGATCAGTTGCGCACCCAGGCCCAGGCCCTGCGCGAATCGGCGGACTGGGCGGCCGGGCAGGCGCGCTCGGTCGGCGATTTGCTGCAGAAACAGAGCCATGACCTGCGCTCGGCGTCGGATCACGCGTCGCATCAGGTGCGGGAAATCCGCGACGCCATTCGCCATCAGACCAAGGAACTGGCGGATTCCTCCGATCAGGCCGTCAAGACAGCCCAGCGTATTCGCGAAAGCCTGCGCGAGGACAACCAGGCGCTGCACGAACTGGTGGCTAATCTCAACGACCAGGTCAAGGCAATCGGACTGTCCGTCGACGAACAGGCGCTGCTGTTGAACAGGGCCTCGGAAAATGCCGGCGCCCGGACGGAGGAAATCGGCCAGACGCTGGCGCAGCAGGTCGACCAGCTGGTTGCCGTCGCGGATCAGGTCATCAAGCGGATCATGGAGGCCGGACGCGCCTTTCACAGCGAATCCGGGGGCCTCAACGAAGCGGTCCAGACGGCGCTGCGGCTGCTACGGGATGTCGGCGAGCGATTCAATGAACAGAGCGAGCGCCTGACGACGGCATCCATGCAGGCGGGGCTGCAGGTGGACGACAATCGGGAAGGCCTGCGTATCCAGGCCGAGGAACTGTCCCGGTCGGCCGCCGAGGCGGCGCGGAACATGCAACTGATCGGCGATGCCTTCGCGCAGCAGACGGGCAATCTGACCGGCGCGTCGGATCAGGTCGCGGCGCGCCTTTCAGAATTGTCGGCGACGTACCGCCAGCAGACGGAAACGCTGGGCAGGACCAGCGAAGCGGCCGAAAAGCAGTTGCGCGACGCCATGGAATCGCTGGCGAAGCAGGGACCGGTCATGGTGGATGCGGCGGCCAGGGCGCGGACGACCTTCGAAGGCGTCGCGGAAAAGGTCCAGGGCGGCAGCCGCGATATTGTCACGGCGCTTGACGAGGCGGTCCGCAAGGCGGATCGCGCCGGCCAGGTATTCGACCAGCAGGCGGTGCGTCTGACGCAGGCTTCGGCCGATGCGGCGGAACAGGCGCGCAGCCTTGCCGACGCGGAACAGACCCTGCGGCGCGACCTGTTTCTGAAGACCGCGCGGTTTATTGTCGAGGATCTGGATTCCACGGCCATCGACCTGACGCGCGTGCTGCACAGCGAGGTGCCGGAAGCGGACTGGAAGCGCTATGTGCGGGGCGACCGCGGCGTCTTTACCCGCGCGCTGCTGCGGGGTAAACCCACAACCGTGACCGCCGGCATCACGGAGAAGATCCGGACCAATCCCGACATGCGCTACTACGTCATGCGCTATGTCGACCAGTTCGACCGGTTGCTGGGAGAGGCGCAGGGGTCGGATCCGGAAAACCTGCTGCACTCCACGTTCATGACCGCCGATGTGGGGAAGCTGTACATCCTGTTGTGCCGTGCCCTGGGCCGCGACGAATAGCGCCCGGGCGGTCGCGGAAGGCTATGCCATGCGGCGCGCAGTGGCGGACGATGCGCCGGCGCTGTACCGGTTTGGCGAGCAACTCCTCGCGGAAAGCAGCTTTTTCCTTCGGTCCCCCGGCGAACGGGCGCGCTCGGTGGACGAAATGCGCGCGATCATCGAAAATTTCAGCGCGCGGCCGCATTACCTGCTGTTAGGCGTCTGGCAGGGTGAGACGGCCGTGGGCGAGGCGGTCGTCACCGCTGGCGATTTTCAGCGCAACAGGCTTTCCGCGACGCTTGGCGTCGGCGTCCTGCAGGCGCATTCCGGCCGCGGCCTTGGTGCATCACTGATGCGGGAAATGGAAGCGTTTGCGCGCCGCCGCCGGCTGCGGCGGCTGGAGCTGACGGTTATGGCGTCTAACACGCGCGCCCGGGCGCTCTACGGGCGCATGGGATATGTCGAGGAGGGCGTGAAGCGCGATTCCATGTTCGTCGACGGGGGATTTGTCGACGAGGTGATGATGGCGAAAATACTTGTATGAACGGGAGCATTCGCCGCAATGATTGGCTGGTTGCTGGAACGTCTCTTTATCGACAGGAAAGGCCGCGCCGGACGCAGGAGGGCAAGGCGTCTGCAGCAGCGGGCAACGGACGTGCGGGCGGCGGCTGGCGGCGTGGAGGCGGAGTCAGAAAGAACACCCGCGACCGATCCGGAGCGCGAAGCGTTGATCAATAACGCCATGACCATTTTTCGGCGGCGCCGCGCTGAATATGAAAAGCTCGACGACGATGTCCGCGCCAGAATCGACAGGGCGGCAAACAAGGCATTCGGTGACAATGACACGTAACGCGGCGGCGGACGGGCCCGGCGATCTGGCGCGGCGTGTTCGCGATGGTGACCGCCGTGCCCTGGGCCGGGCGATCACGCTGATAGAATCGCAGCGCGCCGATGACCGGCCGCTGGCGGAACGACTGCTTGAAGCATTGCTGCCGCACCGGGTGGAATCGATCCGGATCGGCATTTCCGGCGTCCCCGGCGTCGGCAAGTCTACCTTCATCGAAGCCTTCGGGATCCACGCCATCGGGCAGGGGCGCCGGGTCGCCGTTCTGGCGGTGGATCCGTCGTCGACCCTGAGCGGCGGCTCGATACTCGGCGACAAGACCCGCATGGAAACGCTGGGGCGTCATGCCGACGCCTTTATCCGGCCATCGCCCGCGGGCGCCACGCTGGGCGGCGTCACGCGCTATACCCGCGAGACGATCTCCGTGTGCGAGGCGGCAGGCTATGATGTCGTGATCGTCGAAACGGTCGGGGTCGGCCAGTCCGAAACCGCCGTGAAAGAGATGACGGACCTGTTCCTGCTGCTGTTGTCGCCGTCGGGCGGCGACGAATTGCAGGGTATGAAAAAGGGGATTGTCGAACTTGCCGATATTGTCCTGGTCAACAAGGCGGACGGCGCGTTCGAAACGGCGGCCCGCCATACGGTATCCGATTACCGCAACGCCATCCATCTCCTGCGGCCGGCTTCGGCAAACTGGCAGGTGCCGGTGGAAAGCTGTTCCGCGCTGACCGGCGCGGGTATCGACCGGGCCTGGGACCTGGTGGCGGTCTACCGCGCCGCCCTGGGCGCCAGCGGCGAAATCGCGGCGCGCCGGGCAAGCCAGGCGAAGGCCTGGCTGTGGTCGGAGGTCAGCGGCCGGCTGCTGGACGCGCTGCGCGCCCATCCGGGCGTCGATTCGTTGCGGCGCCAGATGGAAGACCGGGTCGCCCGGGGTGAAATCACGCCGGCCCATGCGGCGCGCCGCCTGCTGGAAGCGTTTCTGGGAACAGGATAAATTGACGCGCTGCCTTGACGGGGCTCAATTAGTACCGTAAAAAGCGCCGCTCTCGCGGGAAACCCGCGTGGAGCCTGAATTTTATTGAGGGTTTTATTATGTCACGACGCTGCACGATCACGGGTAAGGGCGTTCAGGCCGGCAATAATGTCAGCCATGCCCATAACAAGACGCGCCGGCGGTTTCTGCCCAACCTGCAGCTGACGTCCCTGTTGAGCGATGCGCTGGGCCAGTCCGTCAAGATGCGCCTCAGCACGGGCGCGATCCGGACCATTGAAAAGAATGGCGGCATTGACGCCTTCCTGCTCGGCACATCGAACCGCAAGCTGCCGCCCGAAGCGCAGCGCATCAAGAAGCGTATCGAGCGGGCGACGGCTAACGCCGGCTGATCCTTCGCTTTCCGTCCGATTTCGTTGAAGCCCGCAATCACGATCTGATCTAACGGCGCGTCGACCGGGTGCGGGTGCGGGCGCGGGGCTCCTGGGCGCGGGCCGATTCCTCGTCGAACAGTTCGGCCAGTTTTTCCATCATGGTGCCGCCCAGTTGCTCGACATCGACGATAGTGACCGCGCGCCGGTAATACCGCGTAACGTCATGCCCGATACCGATGGCGATCAGTTCGACGGGCGACCGGGTCTCGATATATTCGATCACGTCGCGCAGGTGCCGTTCCAGGTAATTCCCCGGATTGACCGACAGTGTCGAATCGTCCACCGGCGCGCCATCGGAGATGACCATCAGGATGCGGCGCTGTTCGGGACGCGCCAGCAACCGGTCATGCGCCCAGAGCAGCGCCTCGCCGTCGATATTCTCCTTCAGCAGCCCTTCGCGCAGCATCAGGCCAAGATTCTTGCGCGCCCGCCGCCAGGGCGAATCCGCGGCCTTGTAGATGATATGGCGCAGGTCGTTCAGCCGGCCGGGATTGGGCCGCTTGCCGTCGGCGATCCATTGCTCACGCGACTGGCCGCCCTTCCAGGCGCGCGTGGTAAAGCCCAGGACCTCGACCTTCACGCCGCAGCGCTCCAGCGTCCGCGACAGGACGTCGGCGCTCATCGCCGCGATGGTGATCGGCCGGCCGCGCATCGATCCCGAATTGTCGATCAGCAGGGTGACCACGGTATCCCGGAAATCGGTTTCCTGCTCCAGCTTGAAGGAAAGCGGATGCATCGGATTGGTGATGACCCGCACCAGTCGCGCCGTGTCCAGCAGCCCTTCTTCCAGATTGAAGTCCCATGACCGGGTCTGCTTCGCCAGAAGACGGCGCTGCAGCCGGTTGGCCAGCCGCCCGATCAACCCCTGCAACTGGGCCAGCTGCTGGTCGAGAAGCTGCCGCAGACGCGACAGTTCTTCCGGGTCGCAAAGCGTTTCGGCCAAGACGACTTCGTCATAGGTTTCGGTATAGGCGCCGTAGAACGGTTCGCGGGGCACATTCGACAGGTCGTGTTCGGGCCGCCAGCGCTTGCCGGGATCGCCTGGTTCCTCGCTGCCGTCGGCCGGCATCATTTCGCCGTCGGAATCTTCCGGGTTGGTATCGCCGTCTTCCTCGTCGCCGCCTTCGGCCTCGCTGGAATCGCCGCCGGCTTCGCCCGCCGCATCCGAGGGATCGCCGCCTTCATCCTCGGATTCGGACTGTACCGAGTCCTCGTCCGATTCGTCGTCTCCCGATTCACTGTCCTCTGAATCCTGCTCGACGCCGATCTCGATGTCGAGATCCTGGATCAGCTGGCGCGCGGCCCGGCTGTACTCCGCCTGATTGTCGATGACGTGACTCAGTTCTTCCAGGTCCGCCCCGATTTTTTCCCGGAGTTCCGATTCCCATTGCTCGAAGACCGCCTGGGCGGCAGGGGGTGGTTCGGAACCTGTAAAAAGCTGCCGCGCCATCAGCCGGACGGCTTCCGGCATGGTGGCGTCATTGCGTTCGGTAACCCGGTGCAGGCCGGCGCGGCGATAGCGGTCTTCCAGCGACGCGGCGATATTGGCGTTCAGGCCGGACATGCGCTTGGCGCCGATTGCCTCGATCCGGGCCTGTTCCAGCATTTCGAAAATGGCGGGTGCCGTATCGCCGCCGGGCATGGCCCTGGCATGAATTGCGGGGTCATGGTGACGCAGCTTGAGCGCCAGCGCATCGGCTTCGCCCCGAACCTGTGCGACTTCCTCCGGCGGCAGGTTCCGGCTCGGAAACGGCAGGCGCGCGCGCTTGCCGATGACGCCCGGCGGTTCGGCCGTGAAGGAAACGTCGACTTCGGAATCATCCGCGACGGCACGAAAACAGGCCGCGACCGCGCGTTTGAAACTTTCAATTGGGGGTTCGGCCTCGCTCATGGGCGTATCGTCAACTCGCTGCTTTCATGACGCCGGCTTCCGGCAGGTCCGTTCCGAAACACCGCTGATAATACTCGGCGACGACCGAGCGTTCCGTTTCGTCGCATTTGTTGAGGAACGTGACGCGGAAGGCAAAGCCTATATCGGCGAAGATATCCGCGTTCTCGGCCCAGGTGAGGACGGTCCGGGGCGACATGACGGTTGAAATATCGCCGCCGATGAAGCCGGACCGGGTCAGGTCGGCCAGAGCGACCATTTTCTCGATCATCTGACGGCCTTCCGGTGTGTTATATGTCGGCAGCTTCGCGAGGACGATTTGCTCCTCGACCTCGTGATCGAGGTAGTTCAGCGTCGTCACGATGTTCCAGCGGTCCATCTGGCCCTGGTTGATCTGCTGCGTGCCGTGATACAGCCCGGTCGTATCGCCGAGACCGACTGTGTTCGCGGTGGAGAACAGGCGAAAATACTTGTGCGGCCGGATGATCCGGCTTTGATCCAGCAGCGTCAGCTTGCCGTCGATTTCCAGAATACGCTGGATCACGAACATGACATCCGGACGGCCTGCGTCATATTCATCGAAACACAGGGCGCAGGGACCCTGCAGCGCCCAGGGCAGGATCCCTTCGCGGAATTCGGTTACCTGCATGCCGTCGCGCAGGACGATTGCGTCCTTGCCCAGCAGGTCGATACGGCTGATATGGCTGTCCAGATTGACCCGCACGCACGGCCAGTTCAGCCGGGCGGCAACCTGTTCGATATGCGTGGACTTGCCCGTGCCGTGATAGCCCTGGATCATCACACGGCGATTGTGGCTGAACCCCGCCAGGATTGCCATCGTCGTTTCATAATCAAATACGTAGGTATCGTCCAGGTCAGGGACATAATCGGAGCCGGACGAGAATGCCGGGACAATCATGTCGGTATCCAGACCAAATACTTCGCGGACGGACACCTTGGTATCGGGCGCGTCAAGTTCGTGGGCCCGGGCCGGGCTGTCAGTCGTGCTCATTTACATGAATCCAGTCGTTTAAGTAGCGATAATGAAATGCTAGGCTGCAAGGAATTTCTTAATTGTGGCATAGGCCTGATTGATATCCTTCAATTTGTCCTCCGCCACCCTATCGCCGCCGTTTGCATCAGGATGTAACCGTTTGACCAATTCCTTATAACGCGACTTCAATTCGGTCAAGGTTACTGGCGGCTCAATCGCCATGATTCTAAGCGCATGGCGGATATGCGCCGCCGGTTCGGGGGCGGCATCGCCGGATTGCTTCTGCTGCCGCCGCGCGCCGGCCGCGGCCTCGAAGACGTTGAAATCGTCTCGGAAGTTCATGCGCGCATGACAACCGCCATTCGCGGCCCTGCCGCCAAGCGGCCATGTCGGGCGTCGCCACACCGTATCGTTACGGATTTCCTGTTCGACCTGCCCGTCCGTCATGCCGGCATAATAGTTCCATTTGCTGTTGTATTCGCGGACATGGTCCAGGCAGAACCAGTAGTGGTCGTCCGGGACACCAGGGTATTTCGGCGCCCGATGCGTCGCCGCGCCGGCGCAGCCCGGATGGTCGCACCCCAGCGTTCCCTTGCTGCCCCTGGCATTGCCGCCGGCGAATTTACCTAATTGATCCATACAAAACAGTATGATCACCGGGACTGAAACTGACAAGTGGTGGTTGGATCGCCAGGGGCGATTCCCATCGCGATCTCCGGTCTAGCAGGCTGCGGAAAAACCCTTCCCAGCGTCGCGCGGTCGTGATTCAATTCTC